>NZ_SDLI01000087.1 GCF_004123195.1 Ammoniphilus sp. CFH 90114 | reverse complement strand
TCGGAATACCCAGTTCAGCTTTCAGCGTTTCCAGCCATGCCAGCAGTTTCTCGATCTTAGCAGCAGTACGGTCGCCCGGTGCGCTCAGACCCAAGTGGTCGGCAATTTCAGCATAACGACGGCGAGCCTGCGGACGGTCATACTGGCTGAATGCAGTCTGCTTGGTCGGGTTGTCGTTCGCATTGTAGCGAATAACGTTACAAATCA
>NZ_SDLI01000086.1 GCF_004123195.1 Ammoniphilus sp. CFH 90114 | reverse complement strand
CTGGTGATTTTGGTTTCCAGTAGTGACGTGCGCGGCGTGGCGAAGCGCAGAGTCATTTCGACTTGCACATCTTTTGCTGTCAGTTTTTGCACCAGCGCACCGGGAATACTGTATGCCTCCAGCGTAAAGTCGACTTTCTTGCCGTCCTGCCAGACGGTCAGGCGGTCGAAATTGCTGGCCATAAAGTTGATGTACTCTTCCGTCAGCAGCGCAACGCCCGGAAAGCCGCCC
>NZ_SDLI01000085.1 GCF_004123195.1 Ammoniphilus sp. CFH 90114 | reverse complement strand
CGCAGATAAGAAGTTAAATACTCGTACTGCTAATACTGAAGATGCTATTAAGGCAGCCTTAAAGGACCAAAAGATTGATGTAAACTCAGTAGGTTACTTCAAAGCACCTCATACTTTCACTGTTAACGTTAAAGCAACTTCAAATACTAATGGTAAGTCAGCTACTTTGCCAGTAGTTGTTACTGTTCCTAATGTTGCTGAGCCAACTGTAGCCAGCGTAAGCAAGAGAATTATGCACAACGCATACTACTAC
>NZ_SDLI01000084.1 GCF_004123195.1 Ammoniphilus sp. CFH 90114 | reverse complement strand
TCACTCTACTCGTGTACATAATCCGGCAGTAGAAAAGCGTCTGGCGGCGATCACCGCTCAGGACAGTCAGCGTGCGAATGTCTATGAAGTGCGTGCTGAAGCCCAGCGTGCGCGTTTTAAACTGCCCGCGTGGCCGACCACCACGATTGGTTCCTTCCCGCAAACCACGGAGATTCGTACCCTGCGTCTGGATTTCAAAAAGGGTAATCTCGACGCCAACAACTACCGCACAGGCATTGCGGAACATATCAAGCAGGCCATT
>NZ_SDLI01000083.1 GCF_004123195.1 Ammoniphilus sp. CFH 90114 | reverse complement strand
GTGGTGGTACTTTCGATATTTCTATTATCGAAATCGACGAAGTTGACGGCGAAAAAACCTTCGAAGTTCTGGCAACCAACGGTGATACCCACCTGGGTGGTGAAGACTTCGACAGCCGTCTGATCAACTACCTGGTTGAAGAATTCAAGAAAGAT
This sequence comes from Ammoniphilus sp. CFH 90114, assembly GCF_004123195.1. Taxonomy (NCBI): domain Bacteria; kingdom Bacillati; phylum Bacillota; class Bacilli; order Caryophanales; family Paenibacillaceae; genus Ammoniphilus; species Ammoniphilus sp. CFH 90114. The sequence continues at coordinate 130 of NZ_SDLI01000083.1, read as the reverse complement.
CAGGGCATTGACCTGCGCAACGATCCGCTGGCAATGCAGCGCCTGAAAGAAGCGGCAGAAAAAGCGAAAATCGAACTGTCTTCCGCTCAGCAGACCGACGTTAACCTGCCGTACATCACTGCAGAGCTCC
>NZ_SDLI01000082.1 GCF_004123195.1 Ammoniphilus sp. CFH 90114 | reverse complement strand
GCCATGTTTTGTTCCAGAAACAACTAGGAATTGTTTCTTTCGATAATCATCTGTCTACTGCAAAGCAGTCAGGATAGATTGTTCTCATTCCAACTATCCCATGCCCCTACCAAAGTTTGGGTTGCTAGCTTGAGGGGTTTACCGCGTTCCACTTTCTAGATTTCCCTAGAAACTACGTCACTGTGGCACTTTCAAAGCTATTCAGGCATATCCAAAGACTTAGCCCTTTTGCTTGCCGTAAGATAGCTAGCTATCTCCCTAGGCTTATTTTTTCGCCTAGCACAAACACTACTGGCATCACA
>NZ_SDLI01000081.1 GCF_004123195.1 Ammoniphilus sp. CFH 90114 | reverse complement strand
ACGGATTCGACAGGCATTATGAGGTATATTTCGCGACTCATCGGCAGATGTAAAATGCCAGTTAAATATAACTGCAAAAAATACAAATTCTTACGCATTAGCTGCCTAAAAAACAGCCTGCGTGATCTTCACAAGATTGTTTGCGTTTTGCTAGAAGGTCTTATTTATCAGCAAACTACGTTTGGCTACTGTCTAGTTAGTTAAAAAGAGATTTATAGACTCGCTATGTGAGGGCTTGAGTTATGTGTCATCACCTAGTTAAATCAATACATAACCTATAGTTGTAGACAAATATATTAGCAGATGTT
>NZ_SDLI01000080.1 GCF_004123195.1 Ammoniphilus sp. CFH 90114 | reverse complement strand
GAGTTGAAGGACATACGTTCCCTTATTTCTTAAAAATCAATAGAAACTCCTCTGAGAAAAGGAAATTTAACGGAACCAATGTCCGCTTTACTTGGAAAACTTCCTTTTTCACCCCAGATAGAGGATCATATGTCCTCTCAAGAGCTATGAAGTTTACAGCCCGTTACTTCAATAAAATCTATCTCTTTCCCCAACAAAAAACCTTCTTTGCATGAAAGACAAAGAAGGAGCTATAGTTTGAACTAATATCAGCAAGACACTTTCTTGCTTTACCTTGTGAATGGGGTCAGTCCCAATGTCATCAAGCT
>NZ_SDLI01000079.1 GCF_004123195.1 Ammoniphilus sp. CFH 90114 | reverse complement strand
GGATCAGTGATGACCACCCCTACTCTCTTCTCTTTTATTGCCCAGACAAGCTATGATAAAATAGCTTGTATAAGGGGGTGGATGAACTAGGATAAAAATGAAGAGGATATTTAGGAAGTCAAGCAAGTGATGAAAATTTGAGTGTAGAGGAGGGAACATCATTGGAAGAAATGCTACAAAAGATTGTCCTTAAGTTAGATCGTATGGATGAAGATATACAAGGTATAAGATCTCGTATGGAACATGATTTACAAGGAATCAATGTACAAATACAAGGTATTAACGGCTTAGCCCCCTAAGTTTGGACACTTT
>NZ_SDLI01000078.1 GCF_004123195.1 Ammoniphilus sp. CFH 90114 | reverse complement strand
GCGTCCTAGCATATTGCCACCCCAACGTCTACACTCATATTCAGACTACTTAAGGTTTCACTGCCCAACTTGCCGCCTGTCAGGGCCCACATGAACAGCTAACCTGATTTTTCTCTTCTAACGTACTTCAGGTGGGAGTCGTTAGCGTAAGTCCGTTAAATTTAGGACCCAGATCTAGACCACGGACAAGCCTAGGAGGATCTACGTTAAGCGCCTATTAAGCAGCTAAAGCGTAAGAATTGTTATTATTTTTTGCAGTTATAATTAAACTGGACCTTTTAACGTAGATGCCGCTACGGAGTGCAGTTGGGGCG
>NZ_SDLI01000077.1 GCF_004123195.1 Ammoniphilus sp. CFH 90114 | reverse complement strand
GTGCAATATTCCCCACTGCTGCCTCCCGTAGGAGTCTGGACCGTGTCTCAGTTCCAGTGTGGCTGGTCATCCTCTCAGACCAGCTAGGGATCGTCGCCTAGGTGAGCCGTTACCCCACCTACTAGCTAATCCCATCTGGGCACATCCGATGGCAAGAGGCCCTAAGGTCCCCCTCTTTGGTCTTGCGACGTTATGCGGTATTAGCTACCGTTTCCAGTAGTTATCCCCCTCCATCAGGCAGTTTCCCAGACATTACTCACCCGTCCGCCACTCGTCAGCAAAGCAGCAAGCTGCTTCCTGTTACCGTTCGACTT
>NZ_SDLI01000076.1 GCF_004123195.1 Ammoniphilus sp. CFH 90114 | reverse complement strand
TATTTTTTGCCTTTCACATTTTACTCAAAAACAATTAATGATGTCTATGACGCGTTAAATAACTTACACATGCTGCTGAGCCTTTGATAACGCCCATACTCCCACCGAAAAGAGCACCACCCAATGCACCAACTGCCTGACCAACTGCAGTTCCAGTAGCTGCACCGCTAACTGCACCCCAAGCCGTTGATCTACCAATTTGACTAGCACAATGTGCTACTTTAGGATTTCCTCCACCAATTACATAACTCAATTTTTCTTCATTTAATACCATTAACTTTTCCATTTTAGTTACCTCCTAAATAACTACTTTTTGAGATTTTTAT
>NZ_SDLI01000075.1 GCF_004123195.1 Ammoniphilus sp. CFH 90114 | reverse complement strand
CGGACTATCTTTGACTGCTTCTGATGCTGTAGCTACTAGTGACAACAGTGTCAAGGTTGTTTACCGCGCTAATGGTGCACAGGTAGGTACTGCAACTTGGATTACTACTGCAACGACTACTAAGGCTGGTCAAACAGTTGGTGACGCTGCCAATGGTGCAAAGGGTACTGATAATCAAAACGCTGCTGGTGTCAATTTAACGAACTTTGTTAACAACAACCTTCCTACTGGTTACACGCCTGCTACTACGACTGCAACTTACACCGGTACTTATGGTAACACAGTGTATGTTGATGTTGTAGCTGCTGCTACTTCAAAGATTCAATTGAAGGCTG
>NZ_SDLI01000074.1 GCF_004123195.1 Ammoniphilus sp. CFH 90114 | reverse complement strand
GGTTAGCAGTCTCATACTCAACGTGTGCTGTAGAGATTGTGATTCCACGCTCTCTCTCTTCAGGAGCAGCGTCAATGCTACCATAATCCATAGCTGTAGCTCCACCACTTTGAGCCAATACAGTAGTGATAGCAGCAGTTAAAGTAGTTTTACCGTGGTCAACGTGACCGATAGTACCAATGTTTACGTGTGGCTTAGTTCTAACGTAATGTTCTTTTTCTGCCATTAAAATGACCCTCCTGTAAATTTGCAAGAAGTCCGTTGAGATAAGTTAACGGATAATTCTCTGTTGAATATTGTACTACTTTCTTCGGCAAATGCCTAGTAAAAAAGATTAAGCGATA
>NZ_SDLI01000073.1 GCF_004123195.1 Ammoniphilus sp. CFH 90114 | reverse complement strand
GATCAGGCAGCAGTAGCGGCAGATGTTTTGGCAGGTCGCCCAATAGAGGGCTATGAAGATCTATTGGACGTGCAAACCGCATTCGATGCAGCCACCGCATTACGGTCGGCTGTGGCAGCGGTGAATTCTTCTGGTGATGCAACGGAGATGGAAACGGCATTAGAAGACGTTGTACTAGGGCTTACTTTGGGTGCTTATGCAACATGGAGCGCGGCGGATCAGGCAGCGGTAGCGGCAGACGTTTTGGCAAATCGTTCGGTAGGGGGCTTTGTGAATGAAAATGCCGTACAAACCGCGTTTGATGCAGCGCTAGCCTCTCGTGCTCCTATGGCAACGGTGAATACGGAAACTAG
>NZ_SDLI01000072.1 GCF_004123195.1 Ammoniphilus sp. CFH 90114 | reverse complement strand
CTCCTATGGCAACGGTGAATACGGAAACTAGTGCAGCGTCCATGCAAACCGCTTTAGAAGATGTCGCGTTAGGTTTAGACCTAAGTATCTACTCTGGATGGAATACGGCGGATCAGGCAGCAGTAGCGTCAGCTATTTTGGCAGGTCGCCCAGCAGAGGGCTATGTGGATCTAGCGTCCTTGCAAACCGCATTTGATTCGGCAGTAGCCTCCCGTGCGGCTGTAGCAACGGTGAACCTAGCAGATGATGCAACGAAGATGGAAATGGCGTTAGAAGACGCTGCATTAGGGCTTATTTTGGGTGCCTATGAAGGATGGAGTATAGCGGATCAGGCAGCAGTAGCGGCAGATGTTTTGG
>NZ_SDLI01000071.1 GCF_004123195.1 Ammoniphilus sp. CFH 90114 | reverse complement strand
GCTTATGTCGGCTGAGGAAAGTCCATGCTCGCACAGGCTGCGATGCCTGTAGTGTTCGTGCTCGGTGAAAAAATAAGCCGGGGGACGTTAGCAATAGCGTTACGGCGGGAAAAAACGGCTAAGGCTTCGGCTATGCTTGAGTATCCCTGAAAAGTGCCACAGTGACGATACGCCTAGGGAAACCTAGGCGGTGGAACGCGGTAAACCCCTCGAGCGGGCAACCCAAACTTTTGGTAGGGGCGCTTCACATATGGAATTGAACGAAATGTGGGGGGAGAGGAAACTCTCGAGATAGATGATTACTGCCAGCTGATCGTTTGCCTGAAACGGTTGGGTGGTACAAAACATGGCTTACAGGGA
>NZ_SDLI01000070.1 GCF_004123195.1 Ammoniphilus sp. CFH 90114 | reverse complement strand
GATTCTCGCCTGCCAATGTATGAAAGGGGAACTGAGATTCAAAACCGCCGTCAAGTCAGTGTTGTTTCTTTAGAGGAATGCGAAAATGTAGCAAGAGAATTAGGAGTGAAAGAGATTCTTCCAGAGTGGCTAGGTGCAAATTTGTTGATCAGTGGAATAGATGATTTGACAAAACTGCGTATGGGTAGTCGGATCATGTTCCCAAGTGGGGCTGTAATCATTTGTGAAGGCGAAAATCCTCCTTGTATTCATCCTGGTAAAGTAATAGAGGAAAAAACGCAACAGGTAAAGATAGCACCGAAATTTGTTAAGGCAGCACATCAAAAGAGAGGCATTGTCTGTTCTGTAGAAAGACCAGGAGAAATT
>NZ_SDLI01000069.1 GCF_004123195.1 Ammoniphilus sp. CFH 90114 | reverse complement strand
GTAGGCGCGGCTAGCTTTTGCTAGCTGAGGAAAGTCCACGCACGCACAAGCTGCGATGCTTGTAGTGATCGTATTCAGCTCAATAAGCTGGAGGAAAGTTATTTAACTTTTACGGCGGAAAAAGTGCTAAATCTTTGGACATGCATTACTATCCTGAAAGTGCCACAGTGACGTAGCAAAATCAGAAATGATTTTGGTGGAACGAGGTAAACCCTGCGAGCGTGAAACCCAAATTTGGTGGGGGAGTTTCGATCTAAGGAAATGAACTAAAGATCGGGTTATTGCATTAGCAATAAAGATAGATGACTACTAATAGTGATTTTGCCAAGAATCACTGGAACAAAACGTGGCTTATAGAAATTCACACAGGCAG
>NZ_SDLI01000068.1 GCF_004123195.1 Ammoniphilus sp. CFH 90114 | reverse complement strand
TTTTTTTTAGTAGATCTTGGAGAATCTCATTCTCTACTTTAAGCTTTCCAATGAGCTTTAACGCTTGATCTAACTGTTTTTTTAAATCTACGTCTTCACTTAAAACAGAAACTTGGTCTTGATCCTTCTTTGCCATTTCTTCCTCAACCTCTTCTCGATAGTCACGAACCCATTGACTGACTGTTTTAGGGGAGAGTCCGTGTTGGCGTGCAACAAAAGCAGCATTGCCCCCCTCCAATGCTTCACGCACAATTTGTTTTTTTAACTCAATAAACTGGTTGGTATTAGGCACCTTAGTTCTCATTCTAAACACCTTCTCCTATTCTAAAACGAATGTTCTGAAAGTGTCCAATCCTGTTAGGGGGCTTTAGAG
>NZ_SDLI01000066.1 GCF_004123195.1 Ammoniphilus sp. CFH 90114 | reverse complement strand
CCTCTGGCTCTGGACCAACATGAGCCGCATCCCCTGCCCCGTGTGCCTTACCAAAGGTGTGACCGCCAGCGATGAGGGCAACCGTTTCTTCATCATTCATTCCCATTCGAGTAAACGTTTCGCGAATGTCGCGACCACTGGAAACGGGGTCTGGCTTCCCGTTTGGACCTTCCGGGTTCACGTAGATCAGACCCATCTGTACCGCAGCCAGTGGATTCTCCAGCTCCCGATCTCCCGTGTAACGGTGATCCCCTAGCCATTCCTTTTCAGCCCCCCAGTAGATGTCTTCTTCCGGATGCCAAATGTCAGGTCGGCCTGCTCCAAAACCAAAGGTCTTGCCCCCCATCGATTCAATGGCCACATTGCCTGCTAGAACAAGCAAATCAGCCCAAGAGATCTTGTTTCCATACTTTTGCT
>NZ_SDLI01000065.1 GCF_004123195.1 Ammoniphilus sp. CFH 90114 | reverse complement strand
TTACTTTATCTGAAAACATTTTTTGCTGGACGATATGAAGCGCAATATTCTCTTTCAATTCCGCTTCTGTCATTTGATTGCCTGCAAGGGCACTCTCATATTCCGATCCCAAGTCACTTTTGATTTTATCCAAGTCTTTCGTAATCTCTTCTTCCGTTGCTTGAAGGTTGGATTTTCTTGCCTCTTGCTCGATTAATTTCTTATTAATCAACCCATCTAGCACAGTTTCCCCCTCTAGCTTGTACAATTCGTTAAATAGCTGCTCCTTCTTAATCGATTCTCCGTTTACATAAGCAGCTGTGGTGGATGAAACCGATGAGGAAACTTCCTTCGGCATCACCGAATCCTGAACCCAAACCACCCCAACGATAACCGCACATAAAGCTAAAAAGCTAAGAAACCATTTATTCACAACAATTT
>NZ_SDLI01000064.1 GCF_004123195.1 Ammoniphilus sp. CFH 90114 | reverse complement strand
TGAAGGACGTGCTAATCTGCGATAAGCGTCGGTGAGGTGATATGAACCGTTATAACCGGCGATTTCCGAATGGGGAAACCCAGTGTGTTTCGACACACTATCATTAACTGAATCCATAGGTTAATGAGGCGAACCGGGGGAACTGAAACATCTAAGTACCCCGAGGAAAAGAAATCAACCGAGATTCCCCCAGTAGCGGCGAGCGAACGGGGAGGAGCCCAGAGCCTGAATCAGTGTGTGTGTTAGTGGAAGCGTCTGGAAAGGCGCGCGATACAGGGTGACAGCCCCGTACACAAAAATGCACATATTGTGAGCTCGATGAGTAGGGCGGGACACGTGGTATCCTGTCTGAATATGGGGGGACCATCCTCCAAGGCTAAATACTCCTGACTGACCGATAGTGAACCAGTACCGTGAGGGAA
>NZ_SDLI01000063.1 GCF_004123195.1 Ammoniphilus sp. CFH 90114 | reverse complement strand
CGCAGAGCGACAGACCTCCGTGGAACGCCGGGTACAGCAATTTGCTGATGCAGGTATCCGGAAGTCTGCTGACGACTCTGTGTCTGCACAAGAGAAACAGACTTTGATTGACCACCTGAATCAGAAAAATTCAGGCCCGGACAAATTGACGCTGCAACGTAAAACACGCAGCACCCTTAACATTCCTGGTACCGGTGGAAAAAGCAAATCGGTACAAATCGAAGTCCGCAAGAAACGCACCTTTGTGAAACGCGATCCGCAAGAGGCTGAACGCCTTGCAGCGGAAGAGCAAGCGCAGCGTGAAGCGGAAGAGCAAGCCCGTCGTGAGGCAGAAGAATCGGCTAAACGCGAGGCGCAACAAAAAGCTGAACGTGAGGCCGCAGAACAAGCTAAGCGTGAAGCTGCTGAACAAGCGAAACGTGAAGCTGCGGAAAAAGACAAAGTGAGCAATCAACAAGACGATATGACTAAAAACGCCCAGGCTGAAAAAGCCCGCCGTGAGCAGGAAGCTGCAGAGCTCCGGC
>NZ_SDLI01000062.1 GCF_004123195.1 Ammoniphilus sp. CFH 90114 | reverse complement strand
TCCGTTGCCTTACCGCTTGGCTACGGGCCAACAATCTGCATGGTGGAGGGGGACGGATTCGAACCGCCGAACCCTTAGGGAGCGGATTTACAGTCCGCCGCGTTTAGCCACTTCGCTACCCCTCCAAAATGGTGGCTTGGGACGGAATCGAACCGCCGACACGAGGATTTTCAGTCCTCTGCTCTACCGACTGAGCTACCAAGCCAATGTTTTATATTATTTTTCGCCATTAAAATAANCCGGCTCTTATTAAAATATGGTGGGCGCTGACGGGATCGAACCGCCGACCCCCTGCTTGTAAGGCAGGTGCTCTCCCAGCTGAGCTAAGCGCCCATATATGGTGACCCGTAGGGGATTCGAACCCCTGAATGCATGCGTGAAAGGCATGTGAGTTAAGCCGCTTCTCCAACGGGCCACATCAAAAGCGACAAGTACTAATTTATCATGGTTTGACCATGATTTCAATGGTTTCTTTCTTCCAAATAAAAAAATATTTGGCGGAGGGAGAGGGATTCGAACCCCCGT
>NZ_SDLI01000059.1 GCF_004123195.1 Ammoniphilus sp. CFH 90114 | reverse complement strand
CCTTCATCCACCCTATGAATTCAGGTGGTGATACTGCCCCATTACGGACAGTGGGTTCCCCCATTCGGAAATCCTCGGATCAAAGCTTGCTTACAGCTCCCCGAGGCGTATCGCCGTTTACCGCGTCCTTCATCGGCTCCTAGTGCCAAGGCATCCACCGTGCGCCCTTTGTAGCTTAACCAATTTGGTTATTGCTTCATTACTTAAGGTTTTTTAGGATTGTTTCCTAATACGCATTTCGGTGAAAACTTTCGTTTTCATTACTTACGTTTTCGTTATCTAGTTTTCAAAGAACAATCCGCCGCTTGAAGCGACAAGAAACAATATATCACGAGTGATCCTAACGGATCAACGCGAAGTTGTTTCCTTTGGAAGAATGCTCNACGGGTGTGACCTCTTCGCCATCATCACCAGACCAATATTTAGTTTCATCATCAAGCGACATTGAATAACTTATCATGTTTTATTCATTTCAACAACCATCAATTTTTACCAACTTTAACAGAAAATAAAAAGGCTTTCGCCCCAGTGGTTGTAAATGAATGAAGTATGGTGGAGCTGAACGGGATCGAACCGATGACCTCCTGCTTGCAAGGCAGGCGCTCTCCCAACTGAGCTACAGCCCCATGAAAGGAATACCCCTTCAAAACTGAACAGAAACCATGTCACATGTCT
>NZ_SDLI01000058.1 GCF_004123195.1 Ammoniphilus sp. CFH 90114 | reverse complement strand
GCCTACACGCTTAAACCGGGACAACCGTCGCCCGGCCAACATAGCCTTCTCCGTCCCCCCTTCGCAGTAACACCAAGTACAGGAATATTAACCTGTTTCCCATCGACTACGCCTTTCGGCCTCGCCTTAGGGGTCGACTCACCCTGCCCCGATTAACGTTGGACAGGAACCCTTGGTCTTCCGGCGAGCGGGCTTTTCACCCGCTTTATCGTTACTTATGTCAGCATTCGCACTTCTGATACCTCCAGCAACCCTCACAGGCCACCTTCACAGGCTTACAGAACGCTCCCCTACCCAACAACACATAGTGTCGCTGCCGCAGCTTCGGTGCATGGTTTAGCCCCGTTACATCTTCCGCGCAGGCCGACTCGACCAGTGAGCTATTACGCTTTCTTTAAATGATGGCTGCTTCTAAGCCAACATCCTGGCTGTCTGGGCCTTCCCACATCGTTTCCCACTTAACCATGACTTTGGGACCTTAGCTGGCGGTCTGGGTTGTTTCCCTCTTCACGACGGACGTTAGCACCCGCCGTGTGTCTCCCGTGATAACATTCTCCGGTATTCGCAGTTTGCATCGGGTTGGTAAGTCGGGATGACCCCCTTGCCGAAACAGTGCTCTACCCCCGGAGATGAATTCACGAGGCGCTACCTAAATAGCTTTCGGGGAGAACCAGCT
>NZ_SDLI01000057.1 GCF_004123195.1 Ammoniphilus sp. CFH 90114 | reverse complement strand
GCTTCTTTTTTACTCGCCGCCGAAGCGACAATTAATAATATAACATAAACGTTTTAACGTTTCAACAGGAAATTTCTTCACCTTATAATTTAAAGTGTTTTTTTAACGGTAAGAAGTAATGTATCACGCTTTGTGGGAGCAATTCAATTTAAAAATTTACCCAGTAATTTAAATAAAACTAACACCTACTAAGGGTGTTAGTTATCTAGAGATCTTTAGTTTTTTTTCAGCAAAAACAAACTTTAATTCGCCATCAATTTTTGAGGGGATTATTCGAAAGCGCGAGGATTCTTTATATTGATCTTGTACAAAATTAACTATATTTTCGTTATGTAAGCAGAGTTCAACTAAATACGCAGCAAGTCTTGTCTTTGTTACTCCGCATGCTGTAGCCAATCGATCTAACTTTTCATGAACCGTTTTATTAAAAGACGAATTTACTCTAATTTTTTTGTCCGATCGTTCAGATCTAATCCTCTCTTCTCCTCTTATCATAGTCCTCTTCCCTTCTTTTTATTGTATTAGCCCAGTAACACAGTTACTCAGTAACTGTGTTACTAAGTTACTATGAGAAAGGGGAGACGTTTAGAAGCGAATATTTTCGTTTTTTAGAAAAACCAAAAACCTCCTATTCAAGAAGAATAGGAGGTATGTGTCTATGTATGGTGGGCCCAAGTGGACTCGAACCACCG
>NZ_SDLI01000056.1 GCF_004123195.1 Ammoniphilus sp. CFH 90114 | reverse complement strand
CTCCACCGCTTGTGCGGGCCCCCGTCAATTCCTTTGAGTTTCAACCTTGCGGTCGTACTCCCCAGGCGGAGTGCTTAATGCGTTAGCTGCAGCACTGAAGGGCGGAAACCCTCCAACACTTAGCACTCATCGTTTACGGCATGGACTACCAGGGTATCTAATCCTGTTCGCTACCCATGCTTTCGAGCCTCAGCGTCAGTTACAGACTAGACAGCCGCCTTCGCCACTGGTGTTCTTCCATATATCTACGCATTCCACCGCTACACATGGAGTTCCACTGTCCTCTTCTGCACTCAAGTCTCCCAGTTTCCGATGCACTTCTCCGGTTAAGCCGAAGGCTTTCACATCAGACTTAAAAAACCGCCTGCGCTCGCTTTACGCCCAATAAATCCGGACAACGCTTGCCANGCATTCCACCGCTACACATGGAGTTCCACTGTCCTCTTCTGCACTCAAGTCTCCCAGTTTCCGATGCACTTCTCCGGTTAAGCCGAAGGCTTTCACATCAGACTTAAAAAACCGCCTGCGCTCGCTTTACGCCCAATAAATCCGGACAACGCTTGCCACCTACGTATTACCGCGGCTGCTGGCACGTAGTTAGCCGTGGCTTTCTGGTTAAATACCGTCAACCCTTGAACAGTTACTCTCAAAGGTGTTCTTCTTTAACAACAGAGTTTTACGAGCCGAAACCCTTCTTC
>NZ_SDLI01000055.1 GCF_004123195.1 Ammoniphilus sp. CFH 90114 | reverse complement strand
CCGGAGCCTTGGTTGTCAATATTGCCATTGGCGGAGCTGAACGTTTCCCCTTCGTATTGCAGCGCTGTGAAGGTCACGTCAATCAAGGTTTCTTCACCCATTAACGCGTTTTGCTCTGTTCCTGGATCTTCAAATTCTAAAACATAGTTGAGGCCTTTTGTCTTTCTCTCTGTTGTCACAGAGTCGTCATTGGCATCCAAGTAACCAATATACTTCCCTACCCCAGAAATGGTATTGTTATTAAGAGTGGTATCTCCATCTAATCCAGCGTCCAGCTCGGCTAAGGTGACTTTCCCATCATTATTGGAGTCAAAGTTATATTTCACTAGTAGATCCTCTCCACCAAACTTCAGCTCTGTTACTAGAATCGCATCCTTACTTCCTTGTCCTTCATCCGTTACACTCACATCCATGAATACATTAAATGGTAGAGTTCCTTGGTTGTTTAAAATCATGGCTGGTTCTTGGTTTCCAGTATTCGCTTCTAACACATCGCCTGGTTTCCAGTTAGAGATCGCAAAGGACTGCATATGGGCCTTCTCTGGCTGTAAGTTGATCACTCCATTCGTAAATTTGCTGGCAGACTCCACCTCATCGCTAAAGTACGCGAAGGTTCCTCCGATGGATGCCATGGCTCCTACTGCGATCGTCGCTGTTCCGGTGATCAATTTTGCTTTCAAATTCATTGTTATTCCTCCTCTAATTGGCTATCTATTTTATATTTCTTATTACCCTATTTGAATTTTACTTATCGTCTGCAGCAGTTCTATCGTTC
>NZ_SDLI01000053.1 GCF_004123195.1 Ammoniphilus sp. CFH 90114 | reverse complement strand
AAAAAAAAGAAGTAACGCTTGATGAGAGGCTCGAGGTGGCCCAATCCTGGATTAAACGAAAGATGCCTGTTCGCCGGGTTCTTCGGGTTGTGCAAGTGGCTCCCTCCACCTACTATCACCGTTTGAAATACCCAGAAAAACAGCATTCTTCCCAGGGAGGGAGGCCGATCCCTGGCTATTCTTATACCGAATCTGGTCAAAAGCGTACGGATCAGAAGATTAAGAGTTATCTCCTTCAGCTCATTAGTGGGGAGGAGTCTGTCTATGGGTATCGAAAGCTTACCAGCTGTTTACGGCAGCGTTACAAACTAGTCATTAACAAGAAAAAAGTATATCGTCTTTGCAAGGAACTTCAAATTCTTCTTCCACAACGTGAAAAGAAAGCCAAACATCCTCGACGTCTAGCGAATAATCGGGAGATCACTGGACCTAATCAACTATGGCAGATGGACATCAAATATGGCTATGTGGCAGGGAAAGATCGTCACTTCTATTTAGCCAGCATCATTGACGTCTTTGATCGTTGCATTGTAGCTCATTACAGAGGGAAAACGTGTGATAAAACATCGATCATCCACACGGTCAAACAAGCCCTTTTACGACGTCAACTCTTGGATCTTGAGTCCAAGCCGATTCTTCGTACAGATAATGGCCCTCAGTTCATTAGCCATGACTTTGGAGACTTTTGTGAGGAGTATGGGATTGAACATGAGAGAATCCCTGTCAAGTCACCTAATAAGAATGCTTATATTGAGTCCTTCCATAGCATTTTAGAGCGAGAGTGCTACCAACGAGAAGTCTACATGACCTTTGACGAGGCCTTTGAAGGAGTTGACCAATTCATTGAGTTTTACAATAAGCGTAGACTTCACGGCAGTCTCAAAGACCATTCTCCAGCAATGTTTCTGAAGAAATGGACACGCAATGAGATTCAAGCAAAGAAGATTGCAGTTTAGAAGGTAACTCCAAGTAGGTTGAAAGTGGCTTTACATGGAGGGCGGGCATGATAAGCTACGGACTAGCTACGCGATGCCTAAGCATCGCTCAATCGCGAGAATTCATGCCCGTAGAGGCTCCATGTCAAGCCACGGCACGGAAGTGAAGATAGGAAGATGTTACTTACAAAAAGTGTAATACAAGCAAAAAACTTTGACTGTTTAACTAATTTGGCGGTAAAACGAGATTTGAAGTGAAAGTGTCCAAACTTAGGGGGCTAAGCCG
>NZ_SDLI01000052.1 GCF_004123195.1 Ammoniphilus sp. CFH 90114 | reverse complement strand
GACGACTAATCGTTCCGTCAGCAGCAATCACGGCTGCGTTACCCGAGGACCACGTCACGCTCGTCCCATCTGCCCCCATCGTCGCAAGCGTCAAGTCCTGGGTTACTCCACTCGCACTGTCTCCTGCTGCATATCCTACAGCTAATGCACCTTTCCCGTTCGCTACGGCTTCGGCATCGGTTTGAGATTGCTTCAGCACTTTCACCACAAAGGTCTTCGTTTCGATTGCGGCACCTTTGGTAATCGTTGCGGTCAACGTCACGGTCGCATCCCCGGCGCTGTAAGCTGGTCGACTAATCGTTCCGTCAGCAGCGATCACCGCTGGGTTATCCGAGGACCATGTCACGCTCGTCCCATCGGCACCCATCGTAGCGAGTGTAAAATCTTGGGTTACTCCACTCGCACTGTCTCCTGCTGTATATCCTACAGCTAGCGCACCTTTCGCGTTCGCTACAGCTTCCGCATCGGTTTGAGATTGCTTCAACACCTTCACCACAAAGGTCTTCGTTTCGATTGCGACACCTTTGGTAATCGTTGCGGTCAACGTCACCGTCGCATCCCCGGCGCTGTATGCTGGACGACTAATCGTTCCGTCAGCAGCGATCACGGCTGGGTTCTCTGAGGACCACGTCACGCTCGTTCCATCGACACCCATCGTGGTGAATGTCAAATCTTGGGTTACTCCACTCACACTGTCTCCTGCTGCATATCCTACAGCTAGCGCACCTTTCGCGTTTGCTACAGCTTCCGCATCGGTTTGAGATTGCTTTAAAACAATCACCACAAACTTTTTGGTCAGTGTAGAAGTTCCCTTGGAAATCTTAGCCGTTAATGTAACAGCGGTATCTCCCATACTAAATGGTGTGCGTGTGACTATACCCTCATTCGTGATTACAGTCGTATTACTGCTGCTCCATTCAATGGTTGTACCGTCTACACCCGAAGTTGCTAAAATGAGGTTCTGGACCACTTGATCCGCACTATCATTAAGTCCGGTATAGATTAGGTCTAACGCCGTCTTCGCATTCGCTACGGCTTCAGCATCGGTTTGAGATTGCTTCAGCACCTTCACCACAAAGGTCTTCGTCTCTGTTGCGGCTCCCTTCGCGATGGTTGCGGTCAACGTCACCGTCGCATCTCCGGCGCTGTACGCTGGGCGACTAATCGTTCCGTCAGCAGCGATTACGGCTGGGTTATCTGTGGACCATGTCACGCTCGTCCCATCGGCACCC
>NZ_SDLI01000051.1 GCF_004123195.1 Ammoniphilus sp. CFH 90114 | reverse complement strand
AGTATAGTGCGCTGCCAAGCGCACTAAAAACCATTCAATATAGGATGGTTTTTGTTGTTCTTACTCCGCTATCCTGCCCGTTACCGCAGCAACGAAGCAAGGAATGGATGCCCATCCCGTTCCTCGCTATCAACCTCTGTTAGCTGAGTAAGTGAAATTAAATACTCACTAAGACTGAATAAACTTGAAGATGAAAAATAAGTCCATAGTAGTCCCTCCTATTTCTTTTACCATTTTATCACATTTAGTCAAACTGATTATCGTAGTAACTGCCCCATACTATAATAGGAGCCTCTTGGCTCCTTAGAAAAATCTCTTGTATAGTTCTCTACGACGTTCTCCCCTTAACTGAGCATAAATTTGGGCTGTAGATGCCTTTTTCATGCCCTAACATCCCTTGAATAAAATCTAATGGTGCACCGTTATCGAGTAGCTGGCACGCATAGGTGTGTCGAAAACGATGAGGATAAACATTAACAGGAACTCTTCCACGGGATGCAATCAGCTTCACGGCATAACGGAGAGTTGGGATCGTCATTCTCCGAATCGGGTTGCGCTCTTCTCGGCTATCTAAATACTTTTTTAGCCACAAAGTGACGTCCTCTAGCTCCAAATCACCTATTTCACAAGTAAGGACATTCAACTGAAGATTATAAGCCTTCAATGTGTGAGGGCTAAAACCCAAAATCCGTTTATCTGCTTTATATAAACTCCATAATTCACTTAGATACAATGCAATCCCCTTTAGTGAAGTAATAAGATGGAGGAACCAAATTAGCTTAACAATTATGAATTTCCTCAATCCAGTTAAAATTGAACAAGCTGATCTAACACAAAGTTTAATTTACAAACTGTGGAAATGCGGTATAATATATTTAGTCGATTCACATTTTATAATAGAGGTATCAATTCGAAGTGATTGATCCTCTTAATAAAATGTGATAATTTTGGAGGTTTTACAGTGCAAACAGGAACAGTTAAATGGTTTAATGCAGAAAAGGGTTTTGGATTTATCGAAAGAGAAGGCGGAGACGACGTTTTCGTACATTTTAGTGCAATCACTGGTGATGGGTTTAAGTCTTTAGATGAAGGTCAACGTGTTCAATTTGACGTTGAAAAAGGTCAACGTGGCCCTCAAGCGACAAACGTTGTTAAATTATAGGTAATAAAAGGGAAATCCCTTTATAAATAACAACAAAAAGAGCAAGGTAAGCTATTATTATAGCACCTTGCTCTTTTTTAAATATTTTGAGGAGATCAGGTGCCCCACAATAATTTGAAAAAGACTGCCGAAGCAGCCTTTCCTACGGGCAGACCATTAAACCATCCGGACATAGCTCTAAAGCCCCCTAACAGGATT
>NZ_SDLI01000050.1 GCF_004123195.1 Ammoniphilus sp. CFH 90114 | reverse complement strand
TGATCCGGTAGATCCAGGGGAAGAGCAGCTGATCCCGGCTCCTACAGAGGAGGAGGGGGAGTATAGAACTATGAGCTCAATGGAAAAGGTAGAAGAAATGCAGGGTGAATCTTTAGCTGGTGGCAACGACAATAACAATATTGATCTTCTTGGAGATATAAATGAAATATTTAGAAATGAAGATTAGGTTTGGCTATAGAAAATCGGAGGTAAAAATATGAGTTTATTTAAGTTTTTAAGTAAATTAACTACATTCCTCTTGGTAGTCTCATTAATAATAGCAACTATATTAGCTATAGCTTCAAAGGCATCTGGTAACACGCCAAAATTTTTTGGTCATAGTATGATGCTAGTTTTATCAGGGTCTATGGAACCGACTATAAAAACTGGATCAGCCATTTTTGTTGAAGACATAGAAGACCCAACGACTTTAAAAAAGGGAGATGTAATAACGTTTATGTCTCCAGTTTTGAAAGATACTATTTTCACTCATAGAATCCTTGGTGTAAAAGGCTCTGGGAAATTTACTGAATATATAACAAAGGGAGATAATAATCCTGCTAAAGATCCATTAGCAGTACCGAATACAAGTGTATTAGGGAAATATTCAGGGATAACTATACCCTATTTAGGTCATGTAATGTCTTTGCTTCAGTCAAAGAAAGGACTTGGTTTAATGCTAATTATCCCAGGCCTACTAATCATTCTAGTGGAAGTTATATCCATGTGGAGATTTTTCTCCAAATGGGAGAGGCAGAAAAAAGTAACAGCATAATTTCGTTTGTTCCTTCTCTATAAAAAGAGAGGTCAAAAATATAAAGTTCAAATTATTAAACTTGGTGGGTGATGAGGAGGATATTACACAATGAATATTAAAGGGAAATTAGTAACAGGGGTAGCAACTATCGCAGTAGGAGCTATGGCATCCATCGGGGGAACCTTCGCGTATTTTAGTGATGAGGTTGAATCGGCAAGCACATTTACCAATGGAATCATTAATCTACAACCGGAAAAGGCAAGCATACAGTCTTTTGAGATCTCTAACTGGAAACCAGGAGATGTGTTAGAAGCGAATACTAAAAACCAGGAACCTGCTATGGTCCTAAGAAATTTGGGGACATTACCATTCAATGTATTTATGGATGTAACTGTATCAGATGAAGGAGAAGGAAGTAAGGATGCCATTGTCGTCAAAGTATTGAAATTTGGTGGTGAGAATTTGTTGAAAAAGTATGACTTCGACGCAAACAACGATGGAAAAGTCACTTTGTCAGAATTAGATACTGAATCTGCTGGTGATACGACTGTGAATGGAAAAACAGTAAGCGGGGTAGGTAAGTACATCGGCTATTTAGATGCGAATGACAAAGATCCTTCAACAAGCGAAAAAAGAACTAAATTTGTTAACTATGTTTTAGAATTCGAAGATTCAGGAACTGAACAAAATTCACTAATGGGTGAAGAAACATCTATCGACTTTAAGTTCACTGCCTTGCAGTATGAGGGGGAAACGTTCAGCTCTACCAATGGCAATATTGACAACCAAGGCTCCGG
>NZ_SDLI01000049.1 GCF_004123195.1 Ammoniphilus sp. CFH 90114 | reverse complement strand
CCCAATGTCATCAAGCTATGCTACCAATAAATTACAAGATAGAGTGATTGGTCTTCTGCCAAGTTCTCCTTTATTATTGTGTCTTAGAGAAAAAGTTCGTTGATCTACTGAGTAATAAAAAAGACAATAGGATGCCCGGGACTTGTATCCTATTTTTTTACAAGTCCTTTGAGTAGAGTATTTTTTATTTTCCTTGTTAACTTAAATTGGTATACTGTTACAGAAGCGATGTTATAAACAACGCTTTAGGTTCATGGGGTGCTTGTTCGCCTTAAGGCTCATTTTGCGGATGTAGCTCCTTTCGGGTCGAACAGGCACTTTATTTCGTAACATTTCTTGCATCATTCTCTTAAACATCATGAATCGTTTTACGGGATCAACTTCAAGAATCAGCGAGATCAAGGAGTTTTTTAATCTCCCAATGACCATGTTAGTGTTGACTTGATATGTATGTTTTAAGTTTTTGCCTTCTTGTTCTTGTGCAATTTCCTCGTTCGCTTCAAGTTTGATAAGGGCAACCATATTAGATAAATAGATGGAAGCATAGAAGTCCTGTTCTACAGACAACACAGTGTCCCCGGTAAAATTTTGGATCTGGAGCCTGTTTTTTAATTCATTGTATTTGGATTCGATTCCCCACCTTCTAAAGTACAGCTCCTTAAACTGTTTTACTCCTAAACTATCATCCCATAGATTGGTGAGGAGAACCTCCTCTACGCCAGACTCCAATAGAAATCGAAGAACGCGTACTTTGATCACTCTTCCCTTTACTTTCATTTCTACGATCTGATCCGAATCGTTGGCCTTCTTTACTTCTCTCATCGTAGATTTAGACACTCGAATCACGTATTTAATGGAACTGTCTTCTAAGTAGGTGATGAACTCTCGAGAAGGATACCCCCTGTCAAATAGGAGAAGATCATTTTTTAACCCCATCTTTTTTAGTTTCTCGATCATTCCAACGGCCACTTCTCGTTCGCTGGAAGTGAAATGAGTAATTTGGGATACAATCATCATATCGTTTTCAAGATCATAGATACCGGATGCCATGGCCCGGGCAAGCTTAACGGTTTTCCCTTGGGCAAATCCAAATGCGTTTCGAAGCCGATCTGAATTGTTAAGTTCCAAAATAGAAGCATCCACCGCACAAAGCCGATAGCCGTTAAAAGTTTTGAAATCCTCATCTCTATAAAACCACTCCATAATGACATCCGCTAATTTGATGAAGGCCGTGGGAGAGATTTTTTTTCTGGCCTCTGAGTATCCCTGCTTGGTAATCCCCATTTCTCCTGGATTCAGCAGGGCAGAAAAGGCATCTAATTCAAGTTGAATACTTTTCCTCACAAAGTTGAGGGCAAATAACATGAGGGTGACAAACGTCATCTTGTTGTTTCCTTCACGAGTAAAATAGGTAGGTTTTAATCGTGATTCGCACATAAAAACGACATCATGGAGCAGCTGTTCGGTAATTCTTATGCCTTCTAAAAAAGTCTTTCTTGTCTTCAAAAAAAATCACCACAATTCGTCTTAATTTACCAGTAACATGGTATCTAAGTCGATTGTTGTGGTGATTTGAAAAAGTCAAGTGTTTTTTATGATCTTCCAGATTATATTTAAGGACACAACTTCCTTTTATTGTAAGACTAGCTTGATGACATTGGG
>NZ_SDLI01000048.1 GCF_004123195.1 Ammoniphilus sp. CFH 90114 | reverse complement strand
TGATATGAACGAAACCTGTCAACCCCCAGCACCATTTTTATTTTTTTGGCAACTCAAATTTAACCCTTGCCTGTCAAGTGATCTTCTTGACAGGCAGGAATTTCATTTACATACTTATCTAGGGTCCAGCACACTTGCTGGACCTGCCCTACGGCGAGTACGGGGTGCAGGGGGTGTGCTCCCTGCGATTTTCTTTTTTAATGAGTTGTTGTCCCATGTTTTACATTCCTTGGCACGAGGGCAAAATGGTACTTGCGCCTGACTGGCACCCTGATATACGTGGATTCACACATTTTAATTCATACGACCAGAGAGATAACCGGCTAACTATTTACGTGCATAAAGTCCGTATTCAACTCCGCACAAAGGGATCACGCGGATTTTCTCTCTGCCTTGCTTTGTACTTTGCCCCCGAGCCTAAGAATGTAATCACGATGTTCGAACAATCTCTTGGCTTTCACCTACCTTTCTTTGGATTCTACCTTTGTAAAGTTACCTGTGAATCGATATAAAACTAGGCTACAGAAGAAGGTTGTTTTTGCCTTTTTCTTTGTTTGTCAACTTCCTTGGCAATGGACCAAATAAATCCGACGAGTTCTCTTGCGACGGCTGTTGCAACGGTTCCCATATGTTTTCCTTTTCCTTGCATTTTCTTATATTTTTTATGTAGACGTTTTTGAGCATCCCAAGAGATGGACGAAACTTCAGATGAGAGTCCTTCTAGGCGGTCCCTTAATCTTCTTCGAATCGCAGGGGAATATCGGTAAGACCAGGCTGCTTCCACCAGCACTCTTCGAACATGCGCATTGCCGACCTTAGTAATACGACCTTGCCGCCGACTGTCGCCGCTCGAACTTTCGCTCGGGACTAAGCCGATGTAGGACATGAGTTGGGCTGCACTAGAAAACCTTCCTATAATATCTCCTAATTCAGCTGCAATGGTCGTAGCGGTTACCAGAGCCACACCGCGAAGTCCTTGTAATGCTTGAATCATGGGAGCTAGGTTACTCATCTCTGCTTGTCGCTCCATTTCTTCTTCATACCGTTTGACCCGACTTGTAGCTTCATGAATACTTTTACGATACTCTTGAAAAACGATATCCTCGGCTTCACGGGAGAACCGTAGCGTATCCAACCACTCTTCATAAGCAAACGACCATAAACGCATTTCTTTGGTAGGTTGAATCTGATGACGTAATAAAAACTTGGTAAGTCTTTGTTTATGCCGATTTAGATCCTCAACAGCATCTTCACGTGCCCGACTAAGATCTCGTAGAGCCTCGTCATCGGGAGTAGGTACATAAATAGGGGTAAGTTCTTTTGCTCGCCAGAGTTGAGCTAGTCGAATGGCATCCCGTTTATCTGTCTTGATTCGTGTTTTAGTATCCAGGGCTTGAGGGGCAGTGACAGTAGAGGAAACGGACCATTCTTGGAACCACCGATGTAATTCAAAACCAGTTGGACCCGCTTCATAACATACATCTAGTGTGACGTCACCTTCCTTCGTAAGTTGATCTACTAACTTACGAACCGCTTCTTTCGTATGAGAGATGCTGCCCCAATACCGTACTGCTTCATCCCGATTTTCTGGAGCGATAGCAACCACAATCTTATTCTTGGAAACGTCTAAACCTACATATTTTTTGGCCATACTCATAATAAACCGACTCCTTTTTGTTTGTAGCTCTGAATTTGGTTTTGAAGGGTTTCAACATCCTCATTCATTTCCAAATTCAACCTATGTGATGCAAAATGGTAGTCGGTTTCGTTCATTTTAACTATT
>NZ_SDLI01000047.1 GCF_004123195.1 Ammoniphilus sp. CFH 90114 | reverse complement strand
CAGACAGTGCGTCATCGTGAGATGGGGTGCGGAGGGTCTGAATGCAAAACCCTGTACAAAGCGAAAGCGAACCTAAGCTGGCGTGAGGGGGGGATGACCATGCTAAAAGATGGGAAGTCCAAATCGCCGACAACTGACCCAAAGCGTTAAGAAGGTTGGGATAGGGTGGAAGTATAGTAGCGTGACCCAAGGAGGTCTCGTGGCTTCCTAGGAATTTTTTTTCTAGGTATTCCATCACCAAGATCAGTCAAGGGATGGATGAAGAGGTACGAGAAATCAGAGGTATCAGTAGTAGCGAGGAACTCCGAGCCAATGAAAACTGGTAACAGTCTGGAGGATAAAACTTGGAGGAATCTATTCTTAGTAATAGAAGAATTGTCACCTCCGCAAGGAAGGAGACAAGGAGCGAAGGGGTACCACATTACAGAAATGTCTCTAAAGTGAGGAAAGTTCTCTTTAGTATTCTGTCATAGAATATGAACAAGTATGGCTTCTCAGGAAGTGAGATTGTCCTGGTCAAGGAGACCTTAAGGGGCTAGAGAAACCAAGTGGAAGCCGGAAATGAAGAAAAGTGAATGGAAATCATCTTGAATAGACAGCAGGAACGGAAGGTAAACGGAATGAAGAAAAGAAAGTGGTATTCCTTATTCGACAAGGTATTCGACACGGTGAACCTTCGGATGGCTTGGTATGACGTAGAGGCCAATAAAGGAAGTCATGGTATAGACGGGGTAACGATTGAACAATTCGGGGAGAATTTGGATTACAACGTACGAGTAATTCAAGAAGAACTGAAGACAAAAGAATATCGTCCACAACCGGTGCGAAGGGTATTCATACCCAAGGCAGATGGCAGTCAAAGGCCGCTTGGAATTCCCACTATACGAGATCGGGTTGTACAACAATCGTTACGTAGAGTGTTGGAGCCTATCTTTGAAGCGAAATTCCTTGACTGCAGTTATGGTTTTCGCCCCAACCGAGACTGTCATATGGCGATCGATAAGATTACCGAGCACCTTGAAAATGGGTACCATTGGGTAGTGGATGCGGATCTCCGATCTTACTTTGACACCATCCCACACGACAAATTAATTGATCGAGTATGGGAAGAAGTGAGTGACAGTTCTGTCCTTAAATTAATCCGAATGTTTCTGGAGTCAGGCATCATGAATCAAGGCGTCTATGAAGAAACCGTCGAAGGGGTTCCGCAGGGTGGAGTCTGCAGTCCGTTATTAGCCAATATTTATCTCCATCCTTTCGATGAGGAAATGACCCAACGTGGGCACAAATATGTCCGTTATGCGGACGACTTTGTGATTCTGTGCAAATCGAAAAAGGCCGCTGAACGAGTATGCGAAAGCATGAGAAAGTATCTCGAAGGACAACTTGAATTGAAAGTCCATCCTACGAAAACCAGAGTGGTTCATTTGGATGAATCCTTTGACTTTCTAGGATACACGTTCTACAGCTGGCAGGATAAAGAGGGGATGCGGAAATATTTCCGACGACCAAGAGATAAGGCAGTGCAAAAGTTTAAGGACTCCATACGGAATTACACGAGACGGAATCAAACGGTCTCTATGGAATACCTCGTGCATAAATTAAACCAAATCATTCGAGGATGGGGAAACTACTTCGGGTACGGGACAGTCAAGACACGTTTCAGAGATTTAGATGGCTGGATAAGAAGGAGAGTAAGAGCGGTACAACTTCGAAGCTGGAGGCATGTGAAGCACTTACATCGACTACTCAGAAAGCAAGGTTTCAAAGGCCCACTGACAGGACTGCCCATGACAAAGTGGCGAAGTTCAGACTGCCAAATGGTACACCATGGACTTAACAACCAATACCTGAAAGAACAAGGACTAACCACACTGACAGAAGTTTACCAAACGGTAATGCTCCGAAAACGGAATATGTAGTGTTAAAGCCGTGTGCGTAGGCCCGCTTGCACGGTTTATTGAGAGGGGTGGATCAGTGATGACCACCCCTACTCTCTT
>NZ_SDLI01000046.1 GCF_004123195.1 Ammoniphilus sp. CFH 90114 | reverse complement strand
GTCCCTTACCTGAGGGGGTATCCCCGAAGTGGCTCCATTAGCTCATGGATGTGGAGATTCCGATGATCTCGGACCCATTCCTTGCATTTTAGTAGACTGGCTTTGAACTTCTTCTTGCTCGTCTTCCTTTTGACCCGGGGGTTTCCTTTCTTATTCTTACCGATATAGTGTGTAAAACCAAGGAAGTCAAACGTACCCGATTCGGGTGGTTCATCGTGGTCATCGTGTCGGCTAAATCCAGATTGAATTTACCCAGTCTTGCAAGTAATGATCGATAGCAGAGTGAGGGACTGTCCCTCATCATAAAGTAAAGTGCATAGCACTTTGCTGTAAACAAACAGCACTTTACCTTGTAAAAGGGGAAATAGGCTTGCGAATAATCGCTGGGATTTAGGATGAGGGGAATGAGATGCCAGCTTGGGAGGAGGTGATGTTTGTGTAGCATTTATCATGAAGGAATCTTTTATCACTTTTGATGTTGGTGCTTTAGACCTTCAATTTAACAAAGGTTCTTGTCCTCCGAAAAAGAATAATAAACTTTGTAATTTCCCACTAGAATTCGATACGTACCTCTCCACTCTGGCTCCTTTGAAGGAGTTGCATCCATCATGAAGAGTATTTGTTCACTGGAAATACGGGTTAAGCATTCCCTAGTAGTACGAGTCCAGTGTTTTTAACGTCGACAAATTAGACCCTACCCAACACATTTGCGCTGGATAGGGTTTTCGACGATCTCCATCCCAGCATTCAAGATGGCGACATTATTTATTAGCCGGGCTCACTTTTAACTTTTTTCCTTTTATAGGTGTATTTTCCATGGCTTGTAGAACCAAAGAGCCTTTTCCATTAAGAATATCAACATAAGAAAACTGATCCTGAACCGTTATAATTCCTATATCCTCCACTGTTACACCAGGGATCTTCGCAATCGTTCCCACAAAATCTACGGCTCGAAGTTTTTTCTTTTTCCCTCCACTGAAATAGAGCTTCATAATCCCCTGGTTGATTCGTGCCGTTTTATTATTTTTAACGATTCTGCGACCGCTGATTTTTTCTTCGAAAGCAGCCTTGGCCCTTGCGACATCCTGGTGTCGAGGCGCTTCGATTTTAGGAATCTTAAACCCTATGTAGTTCTCAATCGATCTAAGATACTTCCCCTCCGCAGGTGTGGCAAGCGTGATGGCTTTTCCTTTCTTTCCAGCACGACCCGTTCTGCCTGTTCGGTGTACATAGCTTTCCTTCTCCATAGGGACATCATAGTTAATGACAAGGGTCACATTATCAATATCAATTCCCCGCGCAGCAACATCCGTGGCTACAAGATAACGGAAATTCCCCATTTTAAAGCCCTCCATAACGGCAAACCGATCTTCTTGCTCTAATCCTCCATGGAGTCTTTCAACAGAATAATGGGATCTATTCAATTCGTTGTATACCGTATCCACATGTACTTTGGTTCCACAGAAAATAATACAGCTATCAGGATTTTCAATGATTGTAACCTCTTTAAGGAGGGAGAGCTTATGCGCATCATTCACTTCGATTAGGGCATGTTCAATGGTTTCCGTTGTGATTCCGGAAGCGGCAATTTCAATATGAACAGGCTTTTTCATGTATTGATGACAGAGCTTCTCTACATCATTAGGCAGGGTAGCTGAAAAGACCATGGTTATTCTTTGCGAGGGGAGTTGTTGGATAATCTTTTCTACCTGATCGATAAATCCCATGTTTAGCATCTCATCTGCTTCATCTATAATCAGATACTTCATTTGATCTAATACTAGGGTCCCTCTCTCGATATGGTCCATGACACGCCCCGGGGTACCCACAATGATATGGTTCTTTTGTTGCAGCTCTTCTCTTTGTTTGGAAAAAGGCTCTTTCCCATATACGGCCATTGCCTTGATCCGCTTAAACCTACCGATATTGGTAAGATCGTCACGGACTTGCACAGCAAGCTCACGCGTGGGAGTTAGGATTAAGGCCTGTGGATGTTTCTCCTCCCACTGCAATTTTTCGCAAACCGGTATACCAAAGGCTGCCGTTTTACCACTGCCTGTTTGAGACTTTACAACAAGATCTTGGTTTTGCAGGGCTATAGGTAGGACTTGGCGCTGAACCTCTGTAGGGGTTTCGTATTTTAACAAATCAAGCGCTCTTCGGATGTCATCGCTTAAATCATATTCATCAAAATTCATGGATATCCCTCACTATTATTCGGCTTATAGATAGGATTCTCACAACGAGTGATCATATGCAAATTATGCCATCGTATGTTGAATTCAACCCAGGATGGCCCATCACGGTTGCTTGATTTGGTTGCTTGCCATATTTCTTGCTGCAATTTCATCCATAAGTGTATAGTCAGTTTTGAGTTCTCTTACCCCTACAATGGTCTCAAGTTCTCCCTTGTGAAGTTTTCCGTATAATTGCATCCGGATTCCCCTTTCAGATAGGACAAAGGATCTTTCAAAAAGGCTGTTTTCTTAAAGATTGTTGTTTTTAATTATAATTTTATAGAAGCAATAGAAATGTAAAAAGGATTTGACATTATCGCAACGAATGCTATTATCATGTTCGCCAACGGCGAAGCGCTCCGCGCTTTACCTTGTAAAAGGGGTCAGTCCCTTACCTAAGGGGGTATCACGAAGCGATTTTTTTCATTT
>NZ_SDLI01000045.1 GCF_004123195.1 Ammoniphilus sp. CFH 90114 | reverse complement strand
TTATACATTGGAGAGAGAGAAATGTAAAATAAAGGGTTCTAATAGACCTTATCCATTTAATCCTTAACAGATTAATAAGCATATACCAGTCAACAAATCCTATGTTAATATATACCTAGTTTAGAAGATAATATAAATTTTAGATAACATAGATAGCTAGGAATGAGGAGAGAGTTATGGCTCAGATGATCCCTGATTCTATACGCAAAACGGCGACATCAGGAGAAAAATTGCTGTTCAAAGCATTCAAAGAACATTTACCGGAGGAGTATCTGGTTTACTACGAACCGGACATTAAAGGGAGAAGACCGGACTTCTTAATTATGGGTCCTCGATTGGGCCTACTTATCCTTGAGGTCAAGGACTATACCCGAAGTACCCTAGTAAACCTCAATCCTGATGAATGGACTATACAATATGGTAAAGCAGAGATCACCACGGTTAAGAATCCCTTAAAGCAAGCAAGGGAGTATGCCTTTCATGTAGCTGATTTTCTCAAGAAGGAGAAGTCTCTCCTGCGGTGGGAAGGGGAGACGGGCAAGTTAAAATTCCCTTATGGCTTCGGCACGGTGTTTACGAAGCTTACCCAAGAACAGTGTCTAAGCGATCAGATCTACCATGTAATTGAGCCTCATCTCATTTTAACGCAAAACGATATCGATCCCGCATCGAATACTTTTTCTCCTACTGGATTAGTAGAGAAGTTAAATAGGATGATTCCCTTCCGTCAAGATCATAGGGAGTACCTCGAGCCTGAGGATATGAGTACGATCCGCTTTCACCTCTTCCCTGAGGTAAGAATCAGTGCAAACTGGGGAAAACCCAGCAAATACAAGGAAGAGTGGTTGCTCTCGCTCACGGATGTCAAAACCATGGATTTGCATCAGGAGAATTTAGCGAAGCAAATCGGGGAACAGCATCGACTCATCCGAGGAGTGGCAGGGAGTGGAAAAACTGTCATCTTGGCCAGTCGGGTCAAGACTCTCTTTAAACAGCATCCCGATTGGAGAATCCTTGTACTTTGCTACAATATTGCATTGGCCAATGTGATTAGACAAATGATCCAGCAAAAGCTCATGGAACCTGAGGATCTCCTAGATTTGATCCCTCAATCGGAAGAAAGCCGCGAACAGAACCAAATAGAAGTCTACAATTACCATGAGTTTGTTAGTAAAAAACTAGGTCTGACAGAATATGCAACACCAAAGGAATCACAACAACTACCCGTTTATGATGCGATTCTCATCGATGAGGGTCAGGATTTCGAGCCGGAGTGGCTGCAGCTGATCAGCCAATGTCTCAACCCTGATACGAAGTCCCTGTTAATTGTGGAGGATCGAGCTCAAAACATTTATAAAAGAAAATGGAACCTTCTTCAGCATACGGGATTGGACTTTAGAGGTCGTTCGAAGTATTTAAGCATTAACTACAGAAACACAGCCCAAATTTTGAACTTTGCTTGGGACTTTTATCAAGCCCATTCTACGGTAGGAAGTAAAACAACAAACGAAGACCTGATCGAGATTATTCCACCTCGCCATACACAGAGGAAGGGACCTGAGCCCATCGTTTGTCGAGCAGATCACTTCCAAGACGAAATTCATTTTGTTGCCAAGAGTATTAAAAAGTTACATACGCAATTCCATGTGGCCTATTCCGACATGCTCATTCTTTACCGCATCAAGAAAAATAAATATATACCCTATGTCGATATCCTCAAAAATGTACTGGATGAACATCATCTTCCTTATTTCTGGATATCAGAAAGCAATGAAACCAAAAGAAAGTTTCTAAAGCAAGAAAATAGTATAAAAATCTCGACCATCGAAAGCGCAAAAGGCCTGGATTTCCGAGCAGTATTTGTCGTCAATCTCGATAATATCCCTTTTAAACTAGTGGAGGATGAAGAAAGAGAAGCCGCATTGCTCTATATTGCCATGACAAGAGCAGTAGAATGGCTTTTCCTAAGTTACAGTGGACGGTCAAAGTATACCGATTATCTGGAGTCCATCACCCAAGTTCATGAACGGAAATCGAAACCTTCAGTCGAAGCAGAAGTGGTGAAGGCGGAATCAGAAGTCGCTGCCACAAGTGAAGTAGTAATCGAAGAGATCGAAGAGAAGCAAGAAGAACCCAAGGAAACGGAAGAGAGGGACAATGCGATGGCTAAATCGACCTTTGATGTCGTAAATTTCTCAAGAGAGAATCACAATAAACTCGTTTTTGAAACGCTAAGAGGCTGGCGCAAAAAGAAAGCGGCACTCGACAACGCTCCCGCTTATACCATTATGGAAGATAAATCGCTATTAATCCTAGCCACCTTTATTCCTCATACCCAGGAAGAGTTCTTATCCTTGCCTTATTTTAAAGAGAAACGTTGGGAACAGTATGGTGTTGAGTTGCTCGACATTCTTAAAAAATATAAGCAGTCATACAATATCTTTGACTATTTTCCACGCTATGTCAGTGTGTCACCAACTGTAAAAACTACCAAAGTTGAAGAGCCTCAGTCTATTTTGCAGAAGATTATGGGGATATTTAAGTAGAGGAAAAGGATTTTTTAAAGAATAAAAAACATATGTTCGCATTTATGTTGTTGTGGTATAATTAACCAGTACAATAGAATCGGCTCCTCATGGGTGGTCGGCTCATCCCTTTGTGAAAGGGGGTGAGAATATGGTGTCAGTATACGATGCAATAGATTTAGCATTAAATCTAGGCATGTTCACATTAACATTCGTTGGTGTCGTCATAGCCCTTCTGACATACATGACCAAAAAGAAATAGACCACCCGTGAGCTGAGAACTCTGTGGTCTATTCTTCGTAAACCGAGCCGACCCCTTCATGGGGAACGTCTGT
>NZ_SDLI01000044.1 GCF_004123195.1 Ammoniphilus sp. CFH 90114 | reverse complement strand
GGATCAGTGATGACCACCCCTACTCTCTTTTAAAGAAAAAAACCGCAGAAAGAATTATTCTTTCGTACGGTTTTGTCTCCATTTATTAAATTCGAGGAATTCTCGAAATTGTTCCTTACTAATGCCTGAATTCATGGCGTCTTGGACAATCTTTAACCATTCAGAATCCAGTTGTGAGGGGTCGGTGTCACTGGCTGCATCGTGGAGAAGGGCATCCAGAGGGACCTGAAGAACGGCAGATATCTTCTCAAGAAACTGGATAGAAGGATTAGATTGAATATCGCGTTCGATCGTGCTTAGATACGATTTCGCCACTCCTGCACGCTCGGCCAATTCTGAAAGGGAAAGTCCTCTGTCTTGGCGAAGTTTCTGGACACGTTTGCCTATCATGATTAAATATTCACCTTCTCTCTTTTTATGCCACCATTATAGCAGATCTTAGGAGGAAAAGATATTTTTTGTTTCCTCCATAGAACAAAAAATAAGCAACGAAGAACGTTGCTTAAGTAGATAGTGAAATCTGATTATTGAAGAATCTCCTTATTTCATCAGCTGATATTCCCATTTCGCGTGCTGTATTAATTAAATAAACCCACTCCTGATCTAGCTCGTTCCCATCCTCACTACAGTTTTGCTTGTCCCAATCCATGTTTTAAGCCTCCCCGTTTTCTTACTTCTAGAACAGCTACCTCCCCCGCAAATTCTTTCCTGTTCCTTTATCAAACATCTTATAGGAAGCTAGAAATTGAATAAGCTCTTTAAACTGTTCTTTACTGATACCGGTTTGAATCGCTTCTTCCATTAACTGAGTCCACTCACCATCTAATATAGGTTGATGATCTGAGCTGTCATCCGTTCGCAGCAAAGACTGAATATCCACCTCCAAAACCGCTGCAATTTTCTCCAAAAACTGAATCGAGGGATTAACGTTGAGATCGCGTTCGATAGAACTAAGATACGACTTGGCTACGCCCGCGCGATCTGCCAGCTCAGTGATCGACCAGCCTTTTTCTAGACGAAATTGCTGAATCCGTTTACCGATCATAAGCACTGGCTCCTTTAATAGGATATGTAATTACTATTGTACACCAGATTTGTTCTATATACAAAACAGTATGTTCTTAATATATAACGAAATTAAGAGAGAGTAGGAGAAAAACATAAAATAACGAACAAAAATTGTTCAATATAACGAATTTTAGCCAAATATGAAGTTTTTCTTTTTTTGGCGAGACGTGTATATTTAGGTCAAGAGGTTCGGTAAAACGAACAAATTGAACGAATCGAAAGGAGGGGAGAACGATCAGAAAGAAGAGATCCTCCAGTATTAAGAAGAAAAAAAGGAGACAATTTAGTAGAAAATTTCTAATCGGTCTCCAACTAGCTGTAATCAATTATTCCATTGTTATAACGGGAATGCAGCTAACTTCTAAAACAAATGCCTATTTCTATGATAACACTGAATTTGGAATAAAATTTGAAAATGCGGACAATTGGTGGGATAAAAGTTCTCTAACTTTTGATGGAGGAGATTATGGGATTATAAATGATTCTGATATACAAGTGTTTGTTGAAGTCATTAATGTTGGCGATGAGGACATGCTAGGTCTTGCGAAATACGAGGTTTACTGGAGTGTAGATAAAGACCCAAAGAGGGAAGGGGTCAAAGTATTCGAAGGGGATATACCTCCTTTAGAATCAGGAGAATCATATGATATAACTTATTCTCCAAAGCAGTCTGGAAATTACAAATTTAAGTTTTATCAACGTCCGGGGCACCCAGGGACTACTGAAAAACAATCGGGTCAAAAATTTTGGAGTGAAACAATATTAGTTCCAGATAGTATTCTTAACCCAACAAAAATGATGGCTTTAAATGTTGGAGAACTTTCAGATGAATTATCTGATAGTCTGCTAGTTGGAGAAATATCACCAGAGCAGTTATCTTCATGGTCCAATGGTGGATTTACTGTTGGAGAGTTAACTTCCTTAAAGAACGGCGAATTACATTTAATGGAACTTAACGCATTTAAAAAGGGGAGGATAAGTCAAGAAGATTTAGAGGCACTACGTAATAAAATAATTTCACATGAGGAACTACAAGCTTTTATCCTGGGTAAATTCAGTGAAGAGACTTTTGAGGCCTTGAAAGCTAGGCAAATAAAATCTAAAGACTTGAAGTTTTTGCTAGAAAATAAGGTGCCTGAGGAGCTATTTATTGCACTTGCTCAAGGAAAGATCAGTCAAGAAGTTTTTGATGCCTTTAAGGAAGAAAAAATTAAGCCGGAAGATTATATTGCATTGTTAGACAAGAAAATTACAGAAGATCATATTAAGGCATTTATTACAGGTGAAATGGAGTCAGAAGTCTTTAATGCGCTTAAGGAGGGTAAAATCAGGTCGGATGACTTAGCAGCCCTTAAAGAACAAAGATTGACAGAAGAAGAGCTTACTGCTTTTATTGCTGGAAAAATGAAACCAGAGATTTATACCGCCTTAAAGGAAGGGAAGATTACGTCGGAAGACTTATTAGCTTTGCAAGAAAAAAGGGTTACTGAGGAAGAACTTAACCGTTTCATTAATGGGGAATTAAAGCCAGAGTTTTATGGAGCTTTAAAGGAAGGAAAGATAAAGTCCGAAGATTTACCCGTATTGACAGGTCAGTATCTTACAGAAGAAGAACTTAGGGAATTCATGAATGGAAATATGAGACCAGAGATCTTTAATGCTTTTAAAGAAGGTAAACTCAATAAAGATCAATGGACAGCTTTAAAAGAGAAAAATATAACGTTTGAAGATATTAATTTAATGCTCAATGGGGAGAAAACTCTAGAAGAGTTGTTAAAACCTCAGGAATCGATAGTTGATGAAGTTACTGAAAGTGTAGATCCACTTGTTCCTTCTCCGGCTATTGGTGGAGATAGCACACCTACAGTTCCTACTGAACCAATAGAGGGTGAGCCACTACCAATACCAGGGCCCGTAAATGGTGGAGGGGGAAGACCTACTGATCCAGCTAATCCAGTAGAAGAGGAGCCAATCCCTGAACCTGGAGAAGGAATGCCAACTCCAACTAATCCAGAAGATCCAGGGGAAGAGGAGCCACTCCCGCCT
>NZ_SDLI01000043.1 GCF_004123195.1 Ammoniphilus sp. CFH 90114 | reverse complement strand
CGCCCTGGGAGAGTAGGACGTTGCCAGGTTATCAACCCTTATCCTGATAGGATAAGGGTTTTTTATTGTTTTGTTTTTGAAAAAAAGACTTGTAATCCAAAAACAGCGAAGATCCTCCCTTTCTAGTTTGACGTATAACGAACTAGAAAGGGATTCTAAGCCATTTTTGGTAGCTATCCTACTTAGGACAAGGGGGCATCTCTAAGAAAGGCATAGAGACCCCTTTCTGTGCGTTTTATGTAATTTCTTTTAGTTTCATTTCATACTCTGTTTGATTAATTTCTCCTAATTGAAAAAGTAAATCTAAGGCTTCTTTAAGTTCATTAGGAGCAATGGTCATTTTTATATGATCTTGTTCTGAGTTATTAGATAGATTAACCATATAGGAAGGTAGATCATTTCTTACTGTTTTTTGAATAGGTGTAAATCCAGCCTCTAAAATTTTATTAATATAGCCCACTACATTTTTGATATCGCGTCGTTCTAATGTTTCCTTTACAGCATTAAAAATATTTTCTTCACTTTCCAAACTTCTCCATTTCCTTAAGGTAACTGCATTCACCTTAATTCCGTAAGAAGTCAATAATTCTTCTAGTTGATTAGATTCAACAACAACATTTTTTTGAGATTTTTGATCTTTGTTGTTGTTATTCAATAATTTTGTTTTTAATGGTTTTGTTAAATGATTATATTCGGGTGCATGGTGTGCACCACCCTGGTGCATGGTGTGCACTACCCCTGGTGCATGGTGTGCACCACCCTGGTGCATGGTGTGCACTACCCCTGGTGCATGGTGTGCACCACCCTGGTGCATGGTGTGCACTACCCCTGGTGCATGGTGTGCACCACCCTGGTGCATGGTGTGCACTACCTTTGGTGTTTCAATGGTATAGAGATTTGATGTATTTCGGATTTTTCGATGTTTAGTGACATCTAAACGAATTTCTTTCTTTAATAATCCTTTTTCCACCAAGGTTGCTACACAATTGATCGCTTTTCTCCGACTCATCCGACCTAATTTTGCAATTGTGCTATATGAAGGGAATGCGGTAGCCTCCCTCGCATTAGCAAAAGATCGTAATACTATATAAACCATTTGTTCATAAATATCGAGATCAGGGATATCCATAATATCTACGGGTACTACGAAAACTCTCAAATTATCTTGTAAAAACTCTGCCATGTTTTTATTTCTCTCCTTTTGTTGTGTCTACAGGAGAAGTATTGCCGATCCCAGACTTTGCGTGATAGAATGAATGCAAGCAAAGCATAAAATGCATAGTAAAGGATCATACTTTTACTTCAACTGTATGACTCTTGATTTGACGAGAAAGACGCCTTTAGCCGCCGAAGCTAAATGGGGGCGTCTTTCTCGTTTTTTATTGTTTAAATGAAAGCCTTTAAAGCTTGTCCTGTGCACACTTGATTACTCAGTCTAAAAACACCATATCTACTTTAGCATAGGACTGAAAAATAGGCATTACTTACCTACAGTTTACGTTGGATATCCAACAAAGCGCTTTTTACAAAAAAAACCATTGTATATCATAGTTTTTACTTACCTACAGTTTACGTTTGATTACTTTTTGTGTAATAAATTCAATTAAATGTAAAATTTTTACAAAAAAAACCATTGTATATCATAGTTTTTACTTACCTACAGTTTACGTTGGATCTACAACTATCTCGTTTTTGGGTAAAAACAAGCCAAATTTACTTACCTACAGTTTACATTGGAAAAAAACAACTTACTTTTTGATAGTCATTATACCCCATTTACTTACCTACAGTTTACGTTCATGAAGTTGAACTGTAATTTGATCTGATATAGGTTCACTTTTACTTACCTACGGTTTACAAATACACATTATGTTAACTGTAAAAATAACCCTCTTTTTCCATTTTTGAAAAAGAAAAATCCTAAATTTTTTTTTAGGATAGAAATAGATCAATTTGTAATTGTTCGGATTGTTGTTGAAGAGGTTCCCGTAGAAGCTTTTTTGCAGTTATCACTTCGGAAAGAACTAATCTAAAAAGGTATCTTCCTCTTCCTTCACTGATAATTTCATATCCTTCAAGGATTTGATTTTCTACCAATTCTTTAATCGCATTTTCTAATATGTTTTTTTGAATAGCGGGGCGAGCTACACTCATCCCTAACATATCGACAAAGTAAGTAAGTTCTTGCTCAATCACTTTGTGTTTAGGCGCTAGACTACATAACAAGACGTAAAGGATTTGAGCTGTGTCGGATTGGAGATCTCGAATGAGTGGCATACTTATATAGGAATAAAAACCTTGTTTTAGACTTTTATAAACTAAATCACCTAAAAAGACCTCATAATATTGGGCGTTACTCTCCCCTTTTTTAAAGTTGGTCTTTTGAATAGAAGAAATTAAACGATACATGCCTTGTTTTTCTACTTCTAGTTCTTCGGTTTGTTGGGTTTGATGAAGAAAGATTCGAGTGTTAAATAGTGAGTTTAAGGCTTCATCAATAAGACGATATCCACTACCTTTGGTGGGAAAGCCAATAAGACTTGCTAGTTCATAGTAAGTAAAAATGACTCGTTGACCCTCTCCCTTGGTCTTCCAAAGGGCTTGTAATCCCATAAATACCTTTTGGTCCATTGCTGATAAAATTTCTCCCGTATGGTACTCAATTAACATATCTTCTTTTTGGACACGAAGAGGTTCAGATAAAAATTGCAGAGCAGGGATTCGAGTGTTAGTCTCTTCTTTCCGTTTACTCGCGGCAGAGAACGCTTTGACCGATTGACGTTCAATTGGGTCACTATGATGCTGATACAGTTCCCACTTTAATTTTTTTGTTTCTTGTAAAAGAGCTCGTTTAATCGCAAAATCAGGATCATTGGTGGTTTCATTTTGCTTTTCGAGATAGTTTAATATCTTTTTGTCTATTTCTTTGAGGTGATTCGCTGCTTCTGTAAGCTTTTGTTGGAACTCAAGTTTAATAGTAGGAAGATGAGATAGGTTTTCGGTTCCGAGCTGTCTTGTTACATCTTCTAGTTCTTTGGTTAAACTATTTAATAGATTCGCGGCTTCTTTTTTATTCATGAAACGTTCCTTCTTTCCTTATTACATGGAACCTGATTTATATGATATTGTACTATAGTAAAATGAAATACTGTAAATGAATGAAGGGGAAGAAGAATAAAGATGTCTTTGGAAATGGGGGAATTAAAGAGATTTGTCTTTAATAAGAGACAGAAATTACTACTTGATTAGTTTTTGCTAGCATGGTATATTTACACCTGTCGCTTTTGATGTGGCCCGTTGGAGAAGC
>NZ_SDLI01000042.1 GCF_004123195.1 Ammoniphilus sp. CFH 90114 | reverse complement strand
GCTGCATATCCTACAGCTAATGCACCTTTCCCGTTCGCTACGGCTTCGGCATCGGTTTGAGATTGCTTCAGCACTTTCACCACAAAGGTCTTCGTTTCGATTGCGGCACCTTTGGTAATCGTTGCGGTCAACGTCACGGTCGCATCCCCGGCGCTGTAAGCTGGTCGACTAATCGTTCCGTCAGCAGCGATCACCGCTGGGTTATCCGAGGACCATGTCACGCTCGTCCCATCGGCACCCATCGTAGCGAGTGTAAAATCTTGGGTTACTCCACTCGCACTGTCTCCTGCTGTATATCCTACAGCTAGCGCACCTTTCGCGTTCGCTACAGCTTCCGCATCGGTTTGAGATTGCTTCAGCACTTTCACCACAAAGGTCTTCGTCTCCGTTGCGGCTCCCTTCGCGATGGTTGCGGTCAACGTCACGGTTGCATCCCCGGCGCTGTATGCTGGACGACTAATCGTTCCGTCAGCAGCAATCACACCTACGTTATCCGAGGACCACGTCACGCTCGTTCCATCTGCCCCGATCGTCGCAAGCGTCAAGTCTTGGGTTACTCCACTCGCACTGTCTCCTGCTGCATATCCTACAGCTAGCGCACCTTTCGCGTTCGCTACAGCTTCCGCATCGGTTTGAGATTGCTTCAGCACTTTCACCACAAAGGTCTTCGTCTCGATTGCGGCNATGGTTGCGGTCAACGTCACGGTTGCATCCCCGGCGCTGTATGCTGGACGACTAATCGTTCCGTCAGCAGCAATCACACCTACGTTATCCGAGGACCACGTCACGCTCGTTCCATCTGCCCCGATCGTCGCAAGCGTCAAGTCTTGGGTTACTCCACTCGCACTGTCTCCTGCTGCATATCCTACAGCTAGCGCACCTTTCGCGTTCGCTACAGCTTCCGCATCGGTTTGAGATTGCTTCAGCACTTTCACCACAAAGGTCTTCGTCTCCGTGGCGGCTCCCTTCGCGATGGTTGCGGTCAACGTCACGGTTGCATCCCCGGCGCTGTATGCTGGACGACTAATCGTTCCGTCAGCAGCGATCACGGCTGCGTTATCTGTGGACCATGTAATGGTTGTTCCGCCCAAACCTTCTGTAGGAAGAGTTAATTTCCTTGTAACGTAATTGGCATGGTCTCCAACGGCATATTGAATCTCAAGAGATGACTTCGTTGCTGATACGACTTCCTGATCCGTAATGGCTTTAACCACCACACGAAATTCTTTTGTAACGAATAGTTCTCCTCTTTGAATGGTTGCTGTTAATACAACTTCTTGGTCCCCAAACGCGTTTGATGGACGAATGACGGTTCCATCGTTTTCAATGTAATGGGTGTTGCTTGATGACCAAGTGATCTTTGTACCATGCTCTCCTGTATCGCTCAATACCAGCTTATTCATGACCCGGTCAGAGGAATCCGTAGGAGCATAACCTATAGATAGACTTTCCTTATCTAAATCAACCAGCATCAAGAAGATCTCGTTAACAGCTTCATTTAAAATGGCTTGCAAAGCATCAGTTTTATAACCATCGTCAGGAATGTTAGCAAAAATGCTCTCTGCAACCCGCGATTGTTCCTTGGAAGGTAGTCCATTGAAATCTACCAAGTTTAATGTCGTAAGAAAGCTTAAGAATTGTTCCACGTCAGTCGCGGATTCCGCACTGTTCAATAATCGTAAGGAAGAAAGATCGTCATCAATCAAGGCATTCCAAAGCTGTTCCTGAAGCTTCGCTTGACTGGCAAAAGGACGGTGGTTAAGTAACCACTCGGCAATTGCGTCTTGGTCGTTCTTTTTCGCCAGGTCGTAATCCGCTTGATAGGTCGGATATTCAAAAATGAAATGAGGATAATCAGAGATCGCCTTTTTCATCGCAACTATTGTGGATGACTGATTAAAGACTTCTAATTCTGTGATCGCCTGCTTCAACACTTTAACCACGAAGGTCTTGGTAGCTTGTGCCCCATTCTTTGTAATGGTCGCCGTCAAGGTTAATGTGACATCTCCAGTACTGTGCGCTGGACGGGTTACCGTTCCATCAGCCTGAACGATGTTTGCCTCATCACTAGACCATGAAATAACCGTGTCTCCATAACCAGCGATTGGTAGTATCAGATCTTGGGTAATCGATATCGCACTATCTCCCGGTTGATAACCAACTTCTAAGCCTACTTTAACATCCTCGACTATCTCTTGATCTGAAATCGCTTTGACCACCAGAACAAAATCTTTTATTTTAACCGCCCCAGCCATGCGAACCGTTGCCGTAAGCGTCACGGTTTGATCCCCTAGAGCATTAAAAGGACGAATGACCGTTCCATCATTTTCAATGTATCTCGTATTACTTGATGACCAAGTGATCGTCGTTCCATATTGCCCGCTTGTAGGGAGCATAACGGCACGCTGCACACTATCTTTCGAATCTCGTGGACTATATCCAACCTCAAGTAATTCCGCATCCAGATTCACTAGATTTTGATAATTGCTATATACTTCTGCGATGGAAGCATCAATTCTTTCTTGAAGCGTTGTAACGGTATAACCCTCTTCAGGTAAAGCATGAATAATAGATTGAGAGACTTCTAGTTTTTCCTCATTCGATAACTGTCGGTACTCACTCAAACGCAAACCAGGTATAGCGTAATCGACCGCGTAACCTAGAGCATCAGCTACAATCTCTTTCGTGTTCTCTTCATCATTAACTGAGATTAACAACCAACCTCTATCAATTGCGCTATTCATAGTAGCCTGGAAGCTCTCTTCTGTACCATAAGAAGCATGTTCAACCAGAGTTTGAATAATCGCATCTTGGTCTGCTTTCATTAAACCATTGAACATATCAAGTACACCAATAAAAGGATCATCTGGATTAGCTTGCTGTAATTCCCCATGATAGATACCCATAGCTGCCTTCATATCGTTCGCAGTTTTTGCAGTATTGATTTGTTCCAATCCGTTTAATTCGGTATTTTTCAATACCTTTAGCACAAACACTTTCGTAGTCAAAGCATCGTTTTTGGTTATCGTTGCGGTTAAGGTTACCGGAGCATCCCCGGCACTATATGACGGACGATACACCTTTCCATCGGCATTAATCACCGCCTCGCGATCACTTGACCAAGTGATGGTCGTTCCATCCACCCCAATTGTTGGCAGTTCCAAATCTTTTGTAATGCTATCTTCACTGTCTCCTGGGGCAAAACCAATTTGCAATGCAGTCTTAGCATTTTCCGCGCGTTCTGCATCCGTTACCGCCTGTTTTAATACCTTTATAACAAAGAATTTCGTATCGGTTACACCATTCGCACTAATTGTTGCCGTTAAAGTCACGGTCTGGTCACCCTGATTAAAGGCAGGGCGAGTTACGGTTCCATTCGTGCTAATAAAATCCTCATTATCACTTAACCAAGAAATAGACGTACCACCCAAACCGATATTTTCCAAAGCGAGATTCTGAGTAACTCCCGTTGCGCTGTCTCCTAATTGATAACCAATCGCCAACAACGCTTTGGTTGCTTTCACGGCTTCAGCGTCCGTTTGTGCCTGTCTGATGACTTTAACGACGAACTCCTTCGTTACAGAAAATTCACCCTTATGAAGAGTTGCCACCAAAGTAACCGCGGCATCCCCTTGCAGGTAGCTTGGTCTTGTTACATTTCCGTTTAAATCAATTATATCTGGTCGGTCACTTTGCCATGTAACCGATGTACTAGATCCAATTGCCGTAGGCAAGATGACATTTTGCGTCACATTGGATAAATGATCGTTTCCATTAAACCCTATTTGTAAAGCCTGGCTCTCTGTGAGGAGTTGGACAAACTTGACCATATCATTTACAGCTTTTTGCACTGCTGCTCGATCCACATAACCTATATTTCTTCGTTTCATCACTCCAGCGGCTACTTGATCCTTTTCTGTGGAACTTAAAGTGTTGTATTGATTGTCAACTAAGTTTAATCCTAATACCCTGTTTTCAAGCGCATTTTGCATTACGGCTGAAGTTTGAGCCGTATTGACGGCAGCAAGGACGCTTCGTGCTGTTACTGCTGCATCAAAGGCGTCTTGCACGGCCGGTAGATTCTCGTATCCTTCTACTGGGCGATTTCCCAAAACATCTGCCGCTACTGCTGCCTGATC
>NZ_SDLI01000041.1 GCF_004123195.1 Ammoniphilus sp. CFH 90114 | reverse complement strand
AGCTTGATGACATTGGGACTGACCCCATTCAAAAGGTAAAGCGTGAAAGTGCTTTACCGATAGAAATCACGTGAAGGACTTCCAGTTAAAATCAATGTGGGTTGTTGATCAGAATTAACTTGCTAGATGATTCCTCTCCATAAAAAAACAAGATTCTCCTGGCCAGGAGAATCTTATGACACAAAATCTTACTTAACTATATCGTTTTGGCAAAGTCAGCCAATTCTTGTGACATCTTATTGATCTCATCCATAGAAGCATTTATTTCCTCTGTAAAGGCTGCCTGGTTCTGTGTGAGGGAGCTCATCTGACTGATATGCAGTAATATAGTTTCTATTTGATTCTTCATTTCATTTAAGCTTTTCTCGATATCATCCGTGGCACCGGCACTATGAACTGCCAGTTTTCTTACCTCGTCTGCCACCACACTGAAACCGCGACCCTGTTCACCTGCACGGGCAGCTTCGATCGCTGCATTTAATCCCAATAGATTGGTTTGATCAGCTATTTTTTTAATAAAATCGGAAATATTTTTGGTTTCATCCGCACTACTTTTTGCAGAATTGGCGGCCTGAGTTGATTGATCCTGAGCAATAGCCAGTTCTTGGGCCTGAATAGCTATGGAATTAACCCCCCTTACCATCTCTTCAATAGATTCCGAGAGTTGTTGCATACGAGTTGTTAGTACGCTAACAATTTGTGTTTTATCTTTTTCGTGGGTAATATCTCGAATCGTTCCTGCCACGCGTAAGGGAATCCCTCTGTCACCTCGTATCGTAGCTCCACTAGCGTGAAACCAACGATATTCACCATTCTTTAAACATAGACGGTAATCAATATCAAATGGAGTCTTGCCACTATAATCGTTTAGATGCTCAGCAAAAGCCTTTAATGCTCGTTCTGCATCTTCTGGATGAAGTCTATTACTCCAACTACTCATGACATTTGGAAAATCGGTTTCATCCTTGAATCCAAGCGTTCTTCTAAATTGGGGCGACCACCAAAATTCATTGTTGGGATTGACAACGTCTCCCGCCACCACAGTCATATCCCACGGAGCTTCTACTAGAGCGTGATTGATGAGATCGTAACGCGTGACCAAAGCTTCCAATTCTTGGTCTTTCATTTTTTTATCGTGAATATCAAATAATGCACCAGCTACCCTTAGAGGAACACCCTTTTCATCCCGAATAGTCGCACCGGTAGCTTTAAACCAACGATACCCTTGATTTTTGGTTAACAAACGGTATTCTAAATCATAAGGAATTCTCCCAGTTCGATCGTTGAGGTGGTTAGCGAAGGACTCAAGGACCCAGTCGTGGTCCTCCGGATGAAGTTTGTTTGACCAGCTATTAAGAACATTAGGAAAATCGGTTTGATCACGGTAGCCAATCATTCTCCGGAGCTCATCTGACCATAAAAAGGTATTGTTAGGATTAACAGGATCACCTGCTACCACATTCATTTCCCAAAGACCCACTTCAATGGCTTCTGTCACCAAATTTAAGCGAATATCTAAATCTTCTATGTATTGTTGCATGCTACTCAGAATATGGTTCAGGTTATTAACCAATTCCTTGGATTCTTGTCTATCAACAGCAGATTGAAACAACCCTGAAAAATCGTTTGTTTCAACCCTTTTGCTTAACTTCCGACTCTCTTCTAAAAGAAAATGAAGTTCACTAGCTTGCGTAGACTTAAAGAACATGGCTCATTTCTCCTAACATTTATAATCGCTCTCGGCTTCAAAAAAAGACGGCTATTATTAATTGAAATAGCCGCCTTAAAACAAATCTCAATCCATAGTTGATTAGTGCCAAAGACCTATAACTATGCATGTATACTTTTAAAAAATATGATCTCTTCAATATGTATAGTCCTTTATACTCATAATTATATTGATGAACCTTACAAAACTCAACATTTTTCTACATATGATTTCAGATTAGAAGGATCCGGTTCATTCGTTTCGGGGATACCCCCTCAGGTAAGGGACTGACCCCAATCATAAGGTAAAGCACGAAAGTGCTTTGCCGAAAGCGATCCTTCACCTTCAGTGGGGGAGAAAAAGCTATGGCCATGTATATCCCCTTATTTTCCGCTGCGTATTCGCGATATTTAGAGGCGGATTCCCAAGCGCCTATGATCATCTCCCTAGATGAAGCGTTCGCGGGAGTGGATGAAAATAACATTCGAGACAGGTTCGCCTTGCTCGAACAGCTCGAATTTAACATGATACGGTTTCCCGCTTATCCATCTGTCAGCACATTCGTCCCAAAAATGAGATTACGTATCCGTCGTTCGTTATTTGTGGGATGGACAATCTCTTCATATGCTGGACTTAGAGGTATCCTTCAGTCCTTCGTTAGAGATAGCCGCTTCCATAGAGGAAGAAGGGATTTACAGTGGAGGATAGCAAGGACAGAGAGAAGTTGCTACAGGAAGGCATTCACTATTTAAAGCAAAGGAAAAAGGGGTTGGAGCGTCTTCTTCAGGCCTTGGTTGAAAAGTGGATTGTGGAAAATCCAGCGGTCTTTTCTTCCTTGTTAGGCCTATGGGAGGAAGAAGATCCTAATTACCCTTTGCCCATGATCTGTTCCTATGGACAGTTTAAGCTCGCCATGCTCTCCTTGTGTGACCGTCTCATATTGTCAGGCTGTGAGTTATGGTACTCTGGCGATATGGATCCATCTGGTTTTCAGATGGCGATTCGCCTCTGGCAACGGTATGGGAATGAACAGGTGAAGCTTTGGCGTTATCAGCCCGATTTATATATGGACAGAAGTTCTGAGCAAGTTTTAAAGACTGATCAATGGAATAGGTTAGAGAAGTACATGTCAGAGGAGTCTTTAAGTTTACCTCATGATTTTTATCCTGTATGCAGATCTCATGGGAACAAAAAAGACCGTGTTATCAGGAAGCGTTTATGGATTTGCTTTATAAGGATATAAGGGAAGCTAAGAGGGGAAAATGAATCCTCCCCTCTTGCGATTCAACTGTCATTTAGGCCAGATTGACATTTTCTTCAAATTTGTATATACTTTGTATATACTTTGTATATACGTTGTTGGAGGTGGAAACCATGTTACAAGTCCAAAAGTGGGGTAACAGCTTAGGCATTAGGATTCCAAAAGCGATAGCAACAAAAGTAGGTTTGGAAGAAGGCTCGGAAATTGATTTGGATATTGAGGATGGCAAGATTGTAATTAAGCGAAAGCCAAAAAGCTTAGACGAATTACTGATGCAAATCACCCCTGAAAACATTCATAAAGAGATTTCTACAGGTGATGCGGAAGGTCGCGAAACATGGTAGAAAGATATGTGCCTGAACGCGGAGATTTAGTTTGGCTGCAGTTTAACCCCCAAGCTGGACATGAACAGGCAGGAAAAAGACCCGCCTTGGTGATCTCGCCAGCATCATATAACGGAAAAGTGGGATTGTCATTACTATGTCCTGTAACTTCAAAAATAAAAGGGTATCCCTTCGAGGTAAGCATCCCGCAAGATCTACCCATTGAAGGTGCGATTCTTTCTGATCAAGTGAAAAGTCTGGACTGGCAATCACAAAAAGCGTCATTCATTTGTAAGGTTCCAGCCGAGTTACTAGAAGAAGTCATATCAAAAATAAAATTATTGCTAACTAATTGATAAATGCAGCCTTCTTTCATGACGGCATTTTTTCAGTCGAGAAGTCTTTGTAGAAAAAATCTAAGAGGAGCCAACCAGGAAGGCGATATATTGTACAGAGTATGATGGAATATATTGCCCGCTTCGGGGTATACCCCCTCAGGTAAGGGATTGACCCCATTCTTAAGGTAAAGCACGTCCCATTTGACGCTTCCTCCTTAAGGGTATTTGTTTCGTTTGAATAAACCATGATAAAATGAAGTTATGAGGGGGGAGTATAAGTGGAGAGACTCAATGTAAATCAAAGGTATACGGTAGAAGAATTCCTTAAATTTGATTTGAAAGAAGGCCGATATGAACTTCATGAAGGCTTTCCCATACTTATGTCCCCTGCTTCAGCCGGTCATGAGGCCATTGTTGCCTCAATAATTGGAGAATTGTCTTTAGCTTTAAAAGGAAGCCAGTGTACTGTTTTTGGCAGTAATCTGGCCGTGATTCCTTTTGGGTCAGAAGTTAAAAGTTGGGAGAAGGA
Source organism: Ammoniphilus sp. CFH 90114 (assembly GCF_004123195.1). Lineage (NCBI taxonomy): Bacteria > Bacillati > Bacillota > Bacilli > Caryophanales > Paenibacillaceae > Ammoniphilus > Ammoniphilus sp. CFH 90114. The sequence goes on along the minus strand of NZ_SDLI01000041.1, from coordinate 549 downwards.
AAAGTTCTTCCTACCAGATATTTCAGTTCTGTGTGATCACAAAAAAATACAACAGGGAAAATGCTACGGCGCACCCGACTTAGTTGTTGAGGTATTATCTCCCTCCACGTCTAGAACAGATTTGGTGACGAAGCTAAATGACTACGAACGAGCTGGGGTAAGGGAATATTGGATTGTTGACCCGTCTAATCAGTTTATAGCGAAATACGTATTGACCCATTATAGCTTTGTAAGGGAAGATGTCTTTGATATGGAGAGCGATTTTTCTTCGACGATTTTCTCCGAGATTAGGTTTGCGGTCAATGATATCTTTCACTTCTATAACAACTTTAACTGAGCAAGAATAGAAAAGTAAAATGTATGATTACTGCGGGGATATCGGACGATATGACTCTAATATAAATACTTGAAAGGTAAGTTCTTGCTCTACATTTTCTAACGTTGACAGTCTAAGTATAGCATTGTTGAAAAATGGAAAACCCCTGTCCAATGGGATATTGGATAGGGGTTTATTGCTGGTTTCGGGGATACCCCCTCAGGTAAGGGACT
>NZ_SDLI01000040.1 GCF_004123195.1 Ammoniphilus sp. CFH 90114 | reverse complement strand
GTCCAGCAAAAAATGTTTTCAGATAAAGTAAACGTTTCTGCAAGGCCACTGGGGGTTGTCCCTCACTCGGCTAAAGTTTAAAGTGTGAAAGTAAAACCTCCCCAATCAAGAAAGATTTTTTGGTTGGGGAGGTTATTTGTCGTTCTACTATAATCGTTTTTAATCATCGCAGTGAAAGTTATAATATGGGTAGGAATCTTATATCTTGTTGAATGGATTCACAAAAAAACGGACTAGGTAGGTTACTAATTTGGGGGATATGATGTTTATCGACCATGAGAAGCTTCGGGTCATAGCCAAAAAGGTGATTGCTATACCTGAGCATTACCTGCTAGAGATGGAAGACAGCATTCCTAAGGGCCATGAGCAAAAACGGTGCTTCATATGGGAGGACCCTGAAAACTGGGACAATAAAATAGAGATAGAACTAGAGCTGACGACGGGACTGCTCACGAGGCTGGGACGTGAAATGGAATATAAGGAAGAAATCGAGGAGGACTTTAAACCGTTACATACAGATGCGGAGGCGAGAAGAATGACTGATGCCTTCGTTGCGAAGCATTCTTCCCATTCTGCAGAGTATGCGTCTGTCATGATAAAGAAGAGACCGGATGGAACCGATTTTACGTTTCGTCAGGAAGTCAGGGGAATAGAACTTCCCCATACAGGGTGTGGTGTAAAACTGGATAGGGAATTAAACGTTGTTCGGTTTCGGCTAATAGGGCAGGGTCAAATCCAAGAACCTAAATGGCCAGACAGCATTGTAGATGAAAAGACTATATTAAGTGATATACAAAGTCATTTGCAGATGAAACTAGCGATTGTTTCTGTCCATCCATCTCTCTACGAGATAAAAGGAACTGAACATGAATATCGACTCGTTTACGAGCCGATTCCAGACCGTCCATGGATGGATGCCGTTACAGGTCTCCATGTATATGGGTCCGAACATTATGTCATGTCAACAAGCCATCCCTTGTCACCGAACGAGTCTATCCCGAAACCTATTTATAATGAAGCGTTGTCATGGGAGCAGCTACTCGGCATCGATCTAGAGCGTTATGAGCTCGTAAAGTCGGGGGACGATGGTGAGAGAATAAACTCCTTGTATCAGCTTAGGGAACGGGGGAAATGAAAACGGAAACGGAACCATTGTCAGTAGAGGGATACATGGAGAGAAAATGGGGTGACAAACTCCGGAGGTTTAGGGAATCATCGCTCATGGTACACCAAGAAAAGAAAACTGGTCGCCTTGTCGGGTTTCATCGGATGGGCAGCGCAAAGGCTGGGCTTGCATCACTGAGACGGGAGCAATGTTGGAGGAAGGCGGAACAATTTTTGCGTATCGTATTTCCGGATTACGTAAATTATCTTCAAATCGAAATCGATAAAGAGCGTTCAGACGAGGAACCTCGTGATCGTGAATTTTTTTATTTGCCAGTCTATATTGACGGAGTCCCTGTGAATCATGAGAGGGTCACCATCAGTATCAGCACTTCAACAGGAGAGATCTGTACATATAGGAGCGTTTCATATGAAATGATTCAAGAATTGTCACGTCGAAGTTTCATCCGGGCATCACGCCACAAGTTGCCTTTGATCGCTATGTTCAACAAATGCAGCTTCGTCTTACCTGGTTCTTGGACGAAGATGAAGAGGTGCCAGCCTATCGGCTGCTCTATATTCCGACTACCCTTTATGGCCTTGAGGGCAGTGATCGAACGTTGCGATATGTCGATGCAATCACAGGCGAGCTTATTTGGGAAAGGTAGAATTCAACGAGTAAAGCCGGGAGTTCCTAAGCTTGGGAAACCTGGCTTTTAGTTTTCATAAGCGCTTTTGGTAAACGAATCTAGTATAAAATACCTAAATTATAGTGGATAAAACCTGTAAAAGTTGATAGAATTATGTGGAATTAAGTATCTTTTTGCATTCTTCAGGAACATATCTTACTACATCATGGGGGTTACATAACGAGCATGTTAACGTCAAAACACCGAAAACTTTATTGGAGTCTATTAGCTTCATCCTTATTGTTTGTGTCTCAAGCTTACGCTGAGGACCAACCCCAACTCCATTCAAATCGATCTTCGTTTACAGATTATTCTGTCCAATCACCTTGGGCAACGGATGCCATTAAAAGGTTTAGCGATGCCGGAATCATAAATGGGGATACCAAAGGATCCTTCCGACCTCAGGACACGATTACCGAAGGTGAATTTAAAACCATCCTATTTAAAGCAGGTCTATCCGATAAAGTAGCTACCTCCGTTAGAAATGGTTTGTCACGAGAACAATTAGTGGATATCCTTTCCGATGAGAGTTTCGTTGTCAGACCGAATCATATTTTAAACTTAAGCTTTCTAGGAGTTGATCCGTCTTTAAAAGATACGATGGTTCAAGCAGCTAAGCTGGGAATTATAGAAGGCGATGGAAAAGACGCGATGTCTGCTAAAGTAGCCACTCGTGAAGAAGCTGTCGTAATCGTTGATAAACTATTGAAGCTTTTTGCAGCAGCGGCGAACAGTCCGGCAAAGATTGAAGGTGTGGTCGGATCAAAAGTGCAAATTGGAGACCTGCTCTTTAAAGCACCTAAAGAGGTGTATGATTTCATAGGCTCTATACCAAAGACGGTTGAAATCACAGCAACTCCGCAAATCTCAGGTGTTACCGCTGATCTCCTGAAAGATGTAGTAATCGCTCCAGCACCGGGAATCGATCCGAAAGAAACGATCCACATTGACTTTAAAGGTTTATCCATTCCAGGGAATCTGGAAATTAATGTTCCAACCGTAACACTATCCAATGTTTCCGTAGAGAACCTTAACGTTACAGACCCAACAACGAAAGTAACTTTTGACCCTACGACTAGAGTATCGACCTTATCCCTGCCTACTGGAAAGAAGGTTGAGGATATCGTCGTAAATCCGGAAATCGTCAAGGATGTAAATCTTCAAGAGATCCAAGGGAGACCAACTACACCTCCTGAAACAAACCAACCGTCTCAGCCAAAGAACAGTGGGAACAGTAATGGTGGTGGGAATGATAACGACGATGACGATAGCAGTGATAACAACGTAACACCAACACCAGCACCGGAGCCAACGCCAACGCCAGATCCGACACCGGCACCAGTGCCGACACCGGTACCAGATCCGACGCCAGATCCGACACCGGCACCAGTGCCAACACCAGATCCAGCACCAACACCAGTGCCAACACCAGATCCGACACCGGCGCCAGTGCCAGCGCCGACGCCAGTGCCAACGCCAGTGCCAACACCAACACCAGTGCCAACACAACCTCCTGCGCCAACGAATCATGCGCCAATCGTGATACAACGTATTATGGATGTTAATAGAGTGTTCGTTGGGTCTGTAAAAGAATTTACGTTGCCGGATCATTTCTATGATCAGGATCAGGACATTTTACACTATACGGTAATTTCATCTGATCCTTATACTGCCTCTGTGGAGATCAGTTCGGATACCAAATTAAAAGTAACGACTTCACGTGCAGGAACTGCCAAGATTACAATCATGGCCGACGATAGAAGAGGGGGTACGGTTTCTTCAGATTTCTATATTACCGTAGTAAAACGTGAAGTATTGGATAACGGGTATCTGCCCGCCACCATGGAAATCGCCATTGATGATCCTCCAAATACGAACTATAGTGCAAATCATATCTTCCGACAAGACGGTGAAACGATTACGGTTACTGCTGCCAATTATGATGCGAATATCGCTAACGTTGAAGTTGACGCGAACGGAAAACTAAAAATAACGCCAGTAGCAATAGGAAAAACAACTGCAGTCATAAGAGGTACTGATTCAACAGGGGTTTATGCCACAAGGGATCTAGTGATTACGGTCACTCCTACAACGCATGATCCAAGAGTTAAGGTTGTTGATAATCCGAAAATTCCCGATATTACCGTAGACGATAACGCGAATAAAATCTACATTGACTCCCAATGGGGATATACGGTCCGGTCACTAATGGAAAGTATCACTCCTCGTGGGTGGCTATATAATGTTTATCCAGACCAGATTGACGACAATTTTATTGGATACACAGAATCTCTTAATACCCCGTTAAGGTTAGGCATGGCGGTTCTAGGTATTGCAAAGGATCAAAAAACCACGAAAAAGTATTTTATAGCCAAGCGGGCTGAGGTTAATACGCCGCCAGTTCCTACGGTATCCACCCCGAATTTTGATGTGGTCGTAGAAAGCAAAAAGTCAACTTATCCAAAGCAGTTACTGAATACCTTCGTTGATGAACAAGACTGGAATCACTTGACCTACGAGGCTTCACTGGATAACCCTAGTCTTGGAACCATATCTGTGAACTTACCTGCTAATCAGATCGAGTTCGTTCCTTCTGGACAACTAGGTTCAGGCGTGGTTACTTTAAGAGCAACGGATACGGAAGGGTTATCGGGCGAAGTGAAGTTCGGAATGGTTGTACGTCATGATTCAGACAAATCACTTAAAGTATCGCCATTGAATACAATGGAAGGTTTATCGGTAGATGAAAGTACTTCTACAATTACGGTTGACTTAACAAAAGGGTATACGCCTTACGATCTTCTGAATACGCTCATCAACCGTATGTTTACTACGATGAGTGTTTATGCAAGCGTAGATAGTCAATATGCTTCGGCCTCGAATCTACCTCTGACCGAGGGAATGGATTTAAGAGTTCGCGATTCGTTTACAGGTCAGAGCAAGAGTTACGTGATTCATGGAATGGATTCTACTGGAGGCTCAACTCCATCTAACCATACACCAACTTTGGTTCAACCTCTTGATCCTATTGCTTTGAAGCTAACGGATAGTCCACTTCATATTAATGTTACAGGTTTATTCAACGACACGGATGGCGATGACTTAACCTATTCCTATACTTCTTCGGACGAGAACGTCTTTAAAGTATCTACTCAAGAAGGGGATAAGCTTGTTCCGATAGGAGTAGGAACCGCTACCTTAACCGTCCGAGCAACGGATACGAAAGGTGCTTACGTTGAAATGAACGTCCCAGTAGAAATTATCAATGCTTTAAATGCGGATACGGGGTTTGAGGTTGTAGGAGCCTTAGGAATTACTGTCGATAATACAGCCCGAACAATAAGCCTTGCTACTCCAGTGACCGTAGGTGAATTATATTTAGCCTTATCACCTACGAATAATGGGTTCCATCTGGTTTATTCGGACGCATCGAAGGGAGCGGAGCCAGCGGCAGCGGATACGGTAACTTCTGATATGATAGTTGAATTACTAGCTGAAGACCTTATGATAGCTTATGATTATACGATCACCGTTGCAGGAGTAATTCCAGCTAATGATTCTCCTCCTGTGGAGGCGTTGGAACCGTAGGTACGACCTTCGGAAGCATGATACGATCCATATAAAAAATTTTACAGATAAGGAAAGGGGTACCCAAATGACCGAAAGGTTTATTTGTGGCACTTCCTTTTTTTATTTACTTAACAAAGAGGTGAATCCCATGAACCTGACCTTTTATGGGATGAAAGTTGACCATTCCCTGCAGTGTGAGCTTGCTGATCAACCGTGTCCGTCACACCCAAGAGCAGTTTCCCAAAACAAATCTCGGAATGAGACAGACAGATTAGTTCATCTTTAAGAAAAGGTAATTGATACTTCCATAAGGCTTTATCAGTAGCTTTTTCGTGTTCGGCTCTTGGGCTCGAATGCTCAAAGTTATTCTGAAAGCGGGACTTATTCGGGTAAAGTTAGCTAAAAAGGCTCGGGTCTGTCAGAAAACAAGCCTCATTCTGTATCTTTGAAACTTGGAAAAATAAAGTTTGCGGATTTTAAGGTTTTTTTAAGGTATATGCTTTACAATAGGGTTATCTTTGAGGGGGTGCAGTATGAAAATTGTTGTGAATAAATGGTTTCTTAGCTT
>NZ_SDLI01000039.1 GCF_004123195.1 Ammoniphilus sp. CFH 90114 | reverse complement strand
AGGTAAAGCACGAAAGTGCTTTGCCGATAGCGATTACTTTTGGACGGGTTATATATGTACATCGTTTACCCAGTATGGCAACGGATGGGGCTTGTTTCGAGTAAATCGACGATGTCTACAATCGCTATTGTTGCTATGATGGTCGGTTTTGCGGTTATCATCTATCTTTATCAACTTTGGCAGGACGAAGGGTTCAAACAGAGCAATTGGCGATCGTAGCGGTTCAGATTCGTGCTTCCTCAGATGACTGTACGCACGTTTCGGATGCTGAGGATGTCTAGGGAAACATAGAATCAGATAGACCTAGGTGAAAAAGTAGCATTATTAATCATAAATGGTATCAACAAGTCAGAGATTCGCGAGAACTGGTATTATATTTTAAGTATGAAGGACTGCTTTTTACTAGGCAGTCCTTTTCAACTTCTGAGACGTTAGGATCATTCTTTTTAGTTGATCAAAATACTTACGGAATTTCGGTGGAAAACCGGAAAAAGCAGGTGAAAGGGCCTCTCGGTTGAAATCTAGCCTTGCATTGCTTCGTACGAAATGGTACCGTCTTCTTTCTTTTAAGTGGAGTTTCCTTCCCTTATTACCCATTCTCAAATACATACAGCTTGCCGTTCTCTGCGGTCCTGAATTGAGGCCCCTTAAATCCTCTCTTCCGTAATTCTTTTCTGAACTCAAACATGAGTGCAGCATGTGCAACAAGAAGTACCTCTTGTTCTGGCTGTTGTTCGAGGTAGTCTAGGAAGGAGGAGATTCTCTTGTGTACGTCTGCTTTGGTTTCTTTGTAGGCGCGGTGTTTCACATACCACGAAAAGCGTACAAGCATAGCCCAGACCAAGAAAGGAAGCCTTCCTTGCCAAATCTCATGAAAGACTGGATAGTCTATCTCTCGTAAATCATTGTTTTCTATAATGTTTCCAGAGTAAATGGTTTGAGCTGTAGTGATCGCTCTTGGCATCGGACTGGAATAGCAGATCTTCCACTCTGTATCACCAAGTAGAGTGGTGGTAGTCTCTACAGCAGAACAGTCATAATCTATAAACCATTGAGTAAGCTCCTCTGGTGAGAGGGTTCTCTTTTCTGGTAAGCCCTTTAGGACTTTAAAATGGCGAACTAACCCGATTTTCATTTTCATTTTAAATCTTCCCCTTCGAATGTATGATTTACCAGCTCACGAGTTGAATGAATGAACCGGTCCAATTGGGGCCGGTTTTTCTCTTGGAAGAATAAAAGGTCAACCAGTGAAATCTCTGGTCAACCTATATGTAATTTATTTAATGAGAGTCAAATCGTATAGGGTATAGCTTCTCTCATTCAGGTACTTTTCTAGGAACGATAAGATCAGATGATTGGTAAGCTGATAAAAGTCATGAGGGTCTACTTTTGGATCTCTAACCACATAAGGGGTGCGATCAAGGTAATAGGGCTTCATCAAAGGATGATCCGTAAAGCTCATATGCTCATTGTGTGTCGTTCCCGTTATCGTTATATCGTAGGCATCGCCTTCAACGGCCTTTTCATATCGGGCTGCATATTCCTTAAATTGGTTGATGATCAGTTGTGGATCCATTCCTGGCGGTAAGGGAGGCAATTCAAATTCACCCTTTAGGTCCTTTGCATGGGCCTCCGTTTTAATAAAAGCGAAAGGTTTTTCCATCTTGCCGGTGGCAGCTGTAAGGCCGACAAAGGATCCATCCAAATTGATTGCTGCTTTAATTCTTGGTTCAACCTGCAAGGCTCTAGCTGCGGCCGCTCCGCCAAAGGAGTGACCGACGGCTGCAATCCTATCTAAATCAAATCGATTATAAAAATCTGGAGCATTCTTCGTGTTCTTCTTTTTATTTAATGCCTCTAATTGGTTAATGACGAATTGAAGGTCCTTCACCCATAACTCGTTGATGTTTTCGTCCATTTTTTTGAAGTCTGGAATATGGTGCACAGGGGAGAAAGGGATAAATCTCCCATCTTTAAATTCGGTTCCTTTCCCAAAGTGAGTATGATCTACACTAACTACGATAAATCCATGGCTTGCAAGTTCTCTCGTAATCGATTGGTACTCCCATCTCGCATTCGTAAATCCATGAGAAAATAAGACAACAGGGAATTTAGAAGCTTGGTTTGACAATATGCCTTCTTTATACGTTTGGGTGTCAACCTTATTTATCTCAGTGAACGGTTGATCCATACCAAATCGGGTTGTAAGACTCTCCATTCCCGTAACAGGAGAGGGGACATAGGTTTCCTTTTCTTTGCCATCCCCGCTATCGATAGGGTACCAAACTTGAACCATGAGCTCTCTGTGATCCTTAGGGTCTGCGGTAAAACCATCCTTTCTCGTAAGATCCAGCCAATCATAATTCGTCGTTCCCACTTGATATAAACCGGTAGTTTTCGGTAGGGTTACGACCTCGTTTACTTGAGCATGAACCGGTAGTCCACTAGAAATGATCGTAGCTGCCGCTATTACGCTGGCCATAATTTTCTTCATACAGCTTCCTCCTCCATACTTTCACTTTTGTGTTTTACTTCGTACTTCTTGGTAACTAGCATAATAAAAACTAAGCTAGCTTCACGCGCAAACATTGAAGGCATTCACCGCAAATTTTTGCGTGCCTCACGCATGAGGAAGAAAGGGATAAACCAGAAAATTCATCGGTTACTCGAAATTTGCGGGCGAACCCCGTTTTTTTGCCCGGAAAGCGTGGGTTGATTCATCTATAATGAATCGTAGAGGACAGGGTAAAGGGTGATGATGTATGGGGAGCTTTGAAGAGATCATCAGGAGGGTCAGTTGCTGAACCTGCCTGATCCTATTTATGTCATGGACTTACATAAACGAGTGTTTTGGGGAAACCACGCATTTGAAAAATGGGTGGGTCATGAGGAGGGAAATTTACAGGTTTCAGGCTCCAGGATGTCCACCTTGAACCGATCCTTTATGATGAAGATTTGCCGATTGCTTATTCGGTGTTCATGCCAAGAATACCGAGGTCAAGAGGGAGGAGTATGTGGGAATGAATGCCTTCAATTGTTTACAAACTTCAGCCCACTTCATTGTACACCTCCCAACTTATCCTACCTTCATTTTAATCGAATGGATGTAGCTGAAAAAGATAGATTTTAATATTTTCCTGATTTTACTTTTGAAGCTAAAAAACCCTATCCAGCCTTCAGTCGTGGATAGGGTTTCTATTTGCTTTCTGTTCACTTCGTGCATCCCCCTCCAATCATAAGGTAAAGCAGGGTACATTAAAGCTATAGTTGTAGAAGATCCTTACGATAAGATAGCATAATTAACCATTTTTTTACAAGATCCACGTAAGTCCATCCACTTGAACGGTTGATGCATATGATTAGAGTATATTTTGATAAAGGAAGGTGATAGGTTTGGGAATTTTAATTGCTGACTTGCTCGTTACCAAGGAGGCTTCTCCAAGTCAAGTTAGTCCAGGTGACACTATTACTTATTCTGTAAGGCTTACTAATCTAGGACCAAATACAGCGACAGGTGTAAAACTTACAGATGTGCTTCCTGCTGAGTTGGGTCTGGTTGAATTTTCAAGTTCATTCGGAACTTGCGTATTTACGAATAACGTCATTACTTGTGATATTGGAACGATGACACCAAGTGGCAATGTTCTTCTGACCATTTCGGCTAGGGTTGATGAAGATACACCTAGTGGAACATTTATTGATAACGTAGCCGTTGCGACGTCTAATCAGTTTGATCCTGACTTTCAAAATAACGTTGTCAGGCTGTCGACTTTGGTTACCTCCGACGACTAACAACGAGTTTTTCCAGTAGGCCTCATTGAATTCGCCTACGTGCGATGTTAATAGACCTCCTAGAATTGGGAGGTTTTTTACTTCATGTCGCTTGGAGGATCACTCCTTAGGAAGGGACTGACCCCATTTTTATGGTAAAACACGAAAGTGCTTTGCCGATAACGATTATTTAAATTGAAGGGTAAAAGGAAAGGCTTAAATTGAAGTTTTAAGAAAATATAAAGGATGTAGTTATAGATACAAACCATGAGAGTGATACAGAATAGAATATCGTAAAAATAAAATTAGGAAAGGACGAATGATATTGGGTATTAATAGACGAAAGAATGGAGCCATTCTTCAATTTTCTTCCGGATACTCAGATGTTTTGGTAGACCCTACGTCAGCTTTTCTATTTCCGATTATCAATCTTAGATCCAGTGCCGGTAATCCAGTGAATGCCTATGTACTAGGCTTTGGCTCTTCTTTTGCAACAACTTATCCTATTGACACCACGGTATCCATTCAGAGTCTAGTTATTCATGGATTTTCTTTTCCCGTTTCGCGTGAAGGTACCATTACCTCCATTTCTGCAACCTTCTTCTATAGTGGCTTTAATGAAAATCTTGAAGACGACACGGCTCGTGTGATCGCTGAACTTTATCATGCTCCTGCAGGTACAACCAACTTTCAACCGGTCCCTGGTGCACGCGTTGATCTAGGTCCTATTACGTCTACTACTTTAGGGACCCTGTTTAGTGGTTCGGAGTCAGTAGATTTCGATGTACAACTTGAAGACCGACTCTTAATGGCATTTTTTGCAGAAACTGACCATACCGGCACTAATAATTTAGAGATCCTAATAGCTGGAACGGCAAGTGGTTCGATTTCAATTAATTAACCAACGGTGCTCTCGATTCCTTCCAGAAAGGTTGAGCTGATAGCGGGTAAACAATTTAGCTGGCTAAAAGTCAGAGAGCTGAATCGAGAGAATCGATAATTTAACCTGGATATTGCGGAGGAAAAGAACTACAAATGATAAGTAAGGCGAGGAGAAGTAAAAATTTGGACTTTACTTCTGTCTCGCTAATAGAATAAGGTTGGTAGTGTAGTATAGAAATAGATGGAGAGGAGATCAGCATGTTCCGGTACATTACCCTAATCCTTTTGACTTTTTTCTTAACGACTTTTGCTAGTCCTTCCTATGCCGAAAAAACCAATTCCCCAATGATCCATGTTTATGTTGATGCTCTACCCGTCGAGTTTGATGTCAACCCTATCATCCAAAATGGAAGAACCCTAGTGCCTTTTCGAAAACTGGCAGAAACCCTAGATGTCCAGGTCGAATGGGATCATCAAACAAGAAGCATCTACGCTAAAGGGAAAGAAACGGAAGTGAAGCTTGTTATCGGAAATCCCGTAGCTTTCATTCATGGAGTTGAAGTTCCACTCGAGGCCCCTCCGATTATTGAGGGAGGGCGTACACTCATTCCGCTTCGATTTTTCAGTGAAGCATTCCAAGCAGATGTGAAGTGGGATCATGCTACGCGTGAAATACATATCATTTCACCAAAGAAAGAAATGAAAGTGTTGGGATACTATGCCCTAAAAAGTTGGGAGAGTTTATTTGGAGCCCCTCATCCCCATACCAGGATTGGGAATACCGATCTGATCTCTGATCTAGCCGTGGGTTGGTATAGTCTGGATGAAAGTGGAAATTTATTGCACAAGGATCCTGTAACCATGTGGGCAAAGCCTGATCAATGGGAGGATTTATTACAACAAGCCGAAAATTACTCTTTAAATAAAGAAATGACCGTCCTACTACCGGATACAGATCAACGAGCCTATCGTATTTTATCGAGTGAGGAGAACATGACTCGAGCGATCTACCAGCTCCTAGAAGAAGCCAAGTTGTTCGATGGAATCAATCTTGACATTGAAGGATTAGGGAGGTCCTCAGAAGGGGTAGAGGAGATTAAAAACCAATTCTCCTTATTTGTTCGCAAGCTTTCCGAAGAAATGAAGAAACAAAACCTAACGCTTACCCTAACCCTTCATGCTCCCAATAGTGCATTCAAAGGCTATGATTACAACGCCTTATCCCAATATGCCGATCGCATCGTGATTATGGCCTATGGCTATTCCAAAAAAGGGGAACCTGAGCCTATTCATAAAGTAATTGAAGCCGTAAAAATGGCAAAAAACAGTGCACCCGAAGGGAAATTTTTCCTGGGTTTGGATATGAATTCCGAAAATGAACAAACCTTACTAGCCAAACTGGGTGTTGCTAAGCAATACCAGTTAGAAGGCATTGCCCTATGGCGCTTAGGGCTGATTCAGCCTGCGGAGTGGGAAGTGTTAAAAAAACATATCACCAAATAAAATGATTCGGGTTTAAGGCCACTGTTGAATATACAGTGGTTTTTTCTTGTTGCTGGCTAATTAGCGTATCGAGATGCCAGGCTTTCCAAGTTGAATCCAGCGGGAGAATGCCTTCAAAGAGGTGAACGGCTAATCGAAGATGAAAACAGTCAAGGATGATTTACATANCGGGTTTAAGGCCACTGTTGAATATACAGTGGTTTTTTCTTGTTGCTGGCTAATTAGCGTATCGAGATGCCAGGCTTTCCAAGTTGAATCCAGCGGGAGAATGCCTTCAAAGAGGTGAACGGCTAATCGAAGATGAAAACAGTCAAGGATGATTTACATAGATTTGTCCAGCTTTCTACCTCCTGGTGGTCGAATGGCTGAAGCAGCGTTCCGTGACTAGTCTCTTTATTTATAACTATTACTGGTTTGTGACCTCGTAACTATCGTTCGTGAGTTAAGGAGGGGATTTCGTGAGTTTCAATTGGGTGGGAGATTTTTCTTTGGCTGAACGATCTTATTCATCTTAACTTATTTGAAAGAGTTCCACGTCCGTGAGTAAAATGGCTGATATCGTGAGAATATCGGGTTAATTACTTGGAATGGTTACAGTAAAGTGAGAATTCACATCGTAATCGTGAGAAAAAGAAGCAGATTCGTGAGCAATCTCCAAAATTCGTGAGATTCAGTCTAGGTCTTGCCCTCCTTTCACATGGAATACTCTTCACACTACCTTAAAAACAGATTACTAAAGGAAAAAAAGATTCAAACTCAAAAAAATGAGCGATAAGAACACGAGAGGATCCAGGTCTGTTTCATTCCTAGTCTAGCTTTTTAAAATTCTCATAAAAAAGAGCCGTGCAAACACCCTTAAATGA
>NZ_SDLI01000038.1 GCF_004123195.1 Ammoniphilus sp. CFH 90114 | reverse complement strand
TCCAATCCTGTTAGGGGGCTTTAGAGAAATAGCCGGATTTTTTTCCGTTAATTCAACTAAACACCCCCAAAAGTGGATTTCTGGAGCCAATAACAGAAATTCCTCCGCCTATCTTCCCCTCTTTCCCAACTTTCCTGAAATTAACCGGAATTTCTTCCGTTAAGCCCTGCTCTGCCATCCCAGCCTACCGCAACTCCCATCACACCAAAAAGAGCATACCCACACCTGGATATGCTCTCTCTCACTTAATTATTCAACTGATAGATTAAAGCTGCCGCCTGTGCTCTCGTTGCCGTACTCTGAGGATTAAACGAACCGTTCATCCCCTTAATATAACCTTTTGTCGACATCACTTGAACAGCTTCCTTGGCCCACTCAGGGATGTTTTGTGCATCCGCGAACATCACGTCCGTCCCACCGCTTAAGTCGTCTCCTCGATCCTGTAGAGCCTTATACAGCATCACAGACATCTGAGCTCGAGTTAAAGGTGCATCCGGTTTAAACAAACCTCCAGGGAAGCCCTGAACGATTCCTTTGGATACCGCTACTTTTATCGCTGGCACGGCATAGCCCGGAATTTGATCTTTAAACTCTAACTTTAGACTCGGGTCATCCTTCCAGCCTAACCAGTTCCCTAAGATCGTAACAAACTGTGCACGAGTAAGGACCGCATTCGGAGCAAAACGATCTTTGGACATCCCGTTTACAATACCTTGGTTGTAAAGATCAATGACCGGTTTTTCATACCAAGAGCCGGCTAGCACGTCTTTAAACGGGTTGATGTCTGTACTATAAACAGGCACATAAAGCCCGAATCCAGGCAGCACGAAAAGTGTCTCTCCAGAAGGCAAGCGGGTTCCCTTCAGCTCTTCCACTACTTTTTTCTCTTCATCAAAATGAACCAAGCCAACAGCCATTTCCTTCAAAGGCTGAAGTGATACAGTCTGAGGAGCTTGCGACCCACTTATGCGAAAACCAAACATCGTTGGCTTCTTGCCCGGCATATAGAAAGGTACAGTAGAAACAGGCTCTACTCGAGTGGTACTATCAAACTTCAGTTCTACCTCATTGCCTAGACGGAAAGCTTGCCCCGATTCCAAATCAGTGGCCAACACATCTTTACTTGCATCATAAGGTTGGTAGAGTGTCATTTCGTCAAAATAAAGCGTACCTGACTCTGGACCCTGAGCCGTCCCTTCTGGAACATTAACGAGGTAGATACTCTTCATGCTGACAGGGTATGCCACGCCAACAGGAATCTGTCCCATTACATAATTCCATCCGCTAAAGTTCATTTCTCTCGTCCAATCCAGATAGTGCACCTTCCCATTGGCATCAATAAGCTCAGAACGAAGCCAGTGTTGACTGTTATCTCCATACACCCACATTCCTGCACTCATCGGAGTCCCAGGCAAGACAATCGGTTTACTTCCCAACATCCCATAAGCTATACGAAGCTCGTTTTGTGGTGCACCGCTAAAGTTATATTCCAAACGAGCGGATTGCTTCGTACGATAAACCTGATCACTTCCTAGAGAGAAGCTTCCATTATTCGCCAGTTGGGCAGGGAGTGCTGAATGATAGATTCCTGCTATTGTGTCAAAGGATTCAAACGGCTCAGCAACCGCACCAATATAGACAGGGACTTTCACTTCGATCCCATCAAAGTTGACCGTGATCTCTCCATTCCCTTTATCGACACCTGCATTAAACGTAAACTCTTCTACTGTACCTAACCCCTCCGTTACAGATACACTAGCACCTTTTGGTGTTACATCAAGTAACTTGCCATTTTTCGTTCGAATCTTCACCGTAAAGGACTTGGATTGACCAACATCCACTGCAATAGTCGATGGCTCCACAATTAATTGCTCCACTTGTGCAGCCCCTATCACATTCAACTTATGGGACTGGCGAACACCACTATACTCAGCAACCACTTCCTGTAAGCCAGAGGTGAGCGCTAGAAATCTATTACCAGTAAAAGAATCTGTTCCTGTCCACATCACATCCTGCTGAGGAACAGCGAATGGATGGAAGTGAACATCATAGCCTTTCACTTTAAACTCCGTCTCCGATCCTTTTACAACTTCAGTAGGACCGTCTATTAGGAAGCCTTGAAACTCTCCTGTTGGTGCTGTGTTAAAAATCCCGATTCCCGTAGGAACCTTGCGTTGGGTTCCGCCTTGCGGCGTATTCATCAGACTAACTTGGTGATCCGCCAATTTACGGGCCACCATCGTAGTAGAGCCTCCACCATCGAGGTTAAATGCTCTGAAGCTGCCTAACTCGCTCATTAACTGAGCCAACTCTACTAATTCCATTCCACGGCTTCTTGACGATTTTTCAACTGCAACAAGCAGCAACGACTTTCCGTCTTGCGAGATTCCAGCTGCCGAACGTGCTACTAATCCCTTGATAGAGTTGGCTGTCGGGTTCAACGCCACCCCATTCTCTACTAGCAGTACGTGACCTGCCATAGCGGAATCTAAAGCACTTGCTCCCGGCGCCGTCAGGGTTGTCGAAGCTAACTCAACAGGATCCCCAGGATTGAAGTTTTCTTGTAAAAACTTCGCTCCACCGCCATGCCCCCATAGAACATATCCTGAACTAGGCATAGCTGCCGCTGGCTGGTTATATCGGATTTCCTTAACTACTTGGTTTTCTACAACAACTTCTACATATTCCTCATAGCCTGGGAGTAATCCTAGACTTGTTGGTCCAAAAGAAGGCGTATAAAGATTAATTTGATCCTTATGACTTGCATATCCATTCGATTGGTATTCCTCTTTGTTCACCCCTTGGATGACATAAGAGTTTCCATTAGGTGCCGTCACTTTTCCTTGATAAGTCATCTTCTCGATGATCGCAGTACGGTCACCTGTAATTCCTAAACTAAACCAATATGGCATGCGGCCCATAGAGGAGACGAGCTCTCCTTTATCTAGGGTAATACCAAATGGTGTACGATTTTTCATATTAAAAAAGTCTGAGTTAATGGCCGCAATCGCTCCTTTTTCCTTGGCCATTTCTTCAATAGGTTGCCTTTCTACAAATGTTCCACCTTTTCCATAAATTGGACGTACCTCTGCATACGGATTGTTTAAATCTACTTTTGTCACATAGACTCGTGCGTCCTTACCTGCAATTCGTTTTATGTACGTCTGTGAAACCACACCTTCTCCAATCACCTGCTCTTCAAGCAATTGAGCCAGTTGCGTCTCATTCGCACTTGCCCATGAAGGCAGCACAGAACTAAACAACAGAGCGACAACCAACAGCATCGCTGTTCGCCCTTTTTCCCAATACTGCATGCGTAAATCTCCTCTCCAAACCTAGCTTCTCTATTATCTATAGTTTAGACGCCTTAGTAGATTAAAAGGTTTCAGGAAGAAATCCCCATAAGACACACAAAAAAAAACGGCATCCCCCGAAAGGACACCGTTATATCTAAAATGAATCCGGGCGTTGATTACGCAATCCATAATAATAAAGAATCGCTTCAGCAATTCTTCTCGAAGCTTCGCCGTCCCCATAAGGGTTAGCCGCTTTAGACATCTTCGCGTACGCCTCTTCATCTATTAACAGTTCATGAGCTAATTGGTATATCACTTGCTCATCCGTTCCCGCTAGCTTCAGCGTTCCCGCAGCAATTCCCTCTGGACGTTCTGTTGTATCACGCAATACCAAGACAGGCACCCCGAAAGCTGGAGCTTCTTCTTGCACACCGCCTGAATCTGTCAAGATGAGGTGAGAACGCGACATAAAGTTATGGAAATCTACTACATCAAGCGGCTCAATTAAACGGATTCTCGGGTGATCTCCCAAAATGTCTGCAGCCGCTTCCTTTACAGCTGGATTCAAATGGACGGGATACACCACAGCAATATCCTCATGTGTATCGACCAAACGACGGATCGCCCGGAACATGCCTCGCATCTTTTCGCCGAGATTCTCCCTGCGATGCGCTGTCATAAGCACTAGCCTTAATCCCGCTAGTTCCTCAAGAACCGGATGATGATAATCCTCTCGCACCGTTGTCTTTTGGGCATCAATTACCGTATTACCCGTAACAAAAATCGATTCTTCCGGTTTATTCTCTCTACAAAGATTAGCTGCTGACACGGATGTCGGTGCAAAGTGCAGATCAGCCATAACTCCCGTTAACTGTCGATTCATCTCTTCCGGATACGGAGAGTACTTATTATGGGTTCGGAGTCCTGCTTCCACATGGCCTACAGCTACTTGATTGTACAGGGCAGCTAAGCTCGCTACAAAGGTCGTTGTCGTATCCCCATGGACTAAGACCATATCCGGCTTAACTTCCTTCATCACTTCATCTAATCCATGAAGCGCTCTCGTGGTGACATCGACTAAGGTCTGCCTGTCCTTCATGATATTCAAGTCATGGTCTGGAGTAATCTCAAAAATATCAAGCACTTGATCGAGCATCTGCCGATGTTGGGCTGTGACACAAACAATCGGTTCAAACTCTTCATACTTCTGTAATTCATGAACCAACGGAGCCATCTTAATCGCTTCTGGCCTAGTCCCGAAAATCGTCATGATTTTCTTCTTCATGGTTTCTCCACTCCTCCTACTTCGTTCCAAACAATCGGTCGCCTGCATCCCCTAAACCTGGAACAATATAGCCATGATCATTTAACATTTCATCCACGGCAGCGACAAAAATATCGATATCAGGATGCATCTCTTGTACTTTCTGAATTCCTTCAGGTGCTGCAATTAAACACATCAATTTCATGCTGCGTGCTCCTCGGTTTTTCAAGGCTGTAATGGCCGCTACAGCAGATCCGCCAGTTGCAAGCATCGGATCAATCACAATCAAGTCTCTCTCACTAATATCAGAAGGCAATTTTACATAATACTCCACAGGTTCAAGCGTGTCAGGATCACGGTATAAACCCACATGCCCTACCTTGGCCGCTGGAATCAGCTTAAGAACTCCATCCACCATACCAATTCCTGCTCTAAGGATAGGGACTAAGCCTAGTTTCTTACCCGCAATCATTTTGGATTTACAACGCGTTACGGGAGTTTCCACTTCCACTTCTTGCAACGGAAGATCTCGGGTGATTTCATAGGCCATTAACATAGCCACCTCATCAACCAACTCTCTGAATTCCTTTGTGCCCGTTGTTTTATCTCTTATGTATGTCAGCTTATGTTGGATCATTGGATGATCAAATACGTATAAATTTCCCATGGTTTTTCCCTCCTATTATTGATAATTAGTATGTACTCCGCCAAACCTCTTCATGCCGGGGAATATTATACCACTATCGTAGAAAAGTAGAAATGTAGAATAATTTGTGTTCCAAAAAATTTTTTCTTTGAAATTGGCCAAAAAAACTATTATATTAATAGAGGTTTGTTTTTGTTTGAATTTGTCGTTATTTTTGTGTTGATTTTTTGTAAAGTTTTCGTTAATTAAGGGGGATCTATTAGTGGATTTATCCATGCAGGACGTTCTATTTAAGTTTCTCGGTGGTCTAGGTATTTTCCTTTTCGGGATCAAGTACATGGGAGATGGATTGGAAAAGTCAGCCGGTGACAGGCTTCGTGATATCCTCGAAAAAATGACGACCAATCCTATTAAAGGAGTGCTTGCCGGGATTATTGTGACGGTTCTATTACAAACGAGCTCCGGTACAACAGTATTAGCTGTAGGATTTGTTAATGCCGGATTGATGACATTGCGACAGGCGATCGGGGTCATCATGGGGGCAAATATCGGAACAACCGTTACGGCGTTCATTATTGGTATAAAAATTGAAAATTATGCCCTACCTATAATAGCAGCTGGTGCAATTCTTCTTTTCTTCTTTAAGAAGAAAAGACTTCAGTATATGGGACAGATTGTCTTTGGTTTCGGGATGTTGTTCTACGGCTTAAAAACCATGGGTGGTGGACTTAAACCTTTAAAGGATTTGCCGATTTTCCACGAAATGATGGTGGATTTTGCAGAGAATCCGCTCCTTGGTGTAATCTTCGGAACCGTGTTTACCGTGATAGTACAAAGCAGTAGTGCCACTATTGGAATACTGCAGCAGTTGGCCAGTGAAGGAGGAATTTCTCTAAAAGCTGCCTTGCCTATACTGTTCGGGGATAATATTGGAACCACGATAACAGCTATGCTGGCGGCTATTGGTGCCTCTATTGCTGCCAAGCGTGCAGCACTGACACACGTGATCTTCAACCTTCTTGGAACTTTTATAGCCATTCTTCTTCTTCCGCTGTTCTATAACCTTGTTTACTGGCTGGGAGAAGTTACACAAGTTGACGTACGTATGCAAATTGCTTATGCCCACGGAATATTTAACTTTACGAATGTATTTATCCAGTTGCCTTTTATTGGTGTACTCGCTTATATTGTGACAAAGATCTACCGCGACCGTGAAGGTGAAATCGAGTTTGGTGTGAAGAATCTTGACCCTCGTTTTCTTGATAATCCTTCAGTTGCCATCGGTCAAGCTGAGAAGGAATTACTGCGAATGGCTAATTTAACTAAAGAGATGCTTCGTGATTCTACTGAGTATTTCTATACAGGCAATGAAAAGTTAAGCGAAGCTACAAAGCAAAGAGAAGATCTTGTGGATCTCCTAGAAGAAAAAATTATTGATTATATGACAAAAGCAGCATCTGAACATGAAATCCCCGATACAGAGAAATACTCATCTCTCATGTATGCCTTAAAGGACATTGAGCGTATGGGCGATCACTCGATGAATATTGTTGAATTAGCAGAGTATCGTTATAATAATAAATTGCATCTTTCAGAAGAGGCTAATCAGGAATTACGTGAAATGGTTGATCTTACAAGCGAAACCATGGCTATGGCGATTAAAGCGTTAGAAGATAATGACAAAGAATTAGCCATGAAGGTAGTTGAACTTGAAGAGAAAGTCGACAAGATGGAACGTCAGTTACGCAAGACACACTTGAAGCGTTTGAATGAAGGAGTTTGTACAGGTGGATCTGGGGTTGTATTCCTAGATATTATCAGCAACCTCGAACGTATGGCAGACCATAGCATGAATATTGCTCAATATGTATTAGGTGAAATTTAAGGGAAGGATCTTCGGATCCTTCTTTTTTTCATTTTCGACATGGGTAGCTCAGGCACATTAGCGGAGAAATTTCCGTTATTTCTAGAAGTCTAAGAAAATCACCTGAAATAACGGAGTACTTTTCCGTTACGGCTTAGCCCCCTAAGTTTGGACACTT
>NZ_SDLI01000037.1 GCF_004123195.1 Ammoniphilus sp. CFH 90114 | reverse complement strand
GGATCAGTGATGACCACCCCTACTCTCTTTTTTCGACAATGAGTGCGCTATATGCTTCACAGATCATTGTGGGCATGTCCCATTTGGTCCTCGCCGTTTCATTACAGAATGTTCTTGGACATTCCTCCTCCAAAGAAGCACGGGATCACAATTTTAATGTTTTTAGTATGTTCGTCGCTATGGGAGCTTTTGTTGGTCCGATTATAGGCGGATATTTGGCGGAGCACCTGTCCTATGCTCTCGCTTTTTTGATTGCCGCTGTTTTAGGGGCAATTCCGATGGCCTTTTCCTTTTTCATCCCCGTAATACGTGTACAACAGGTTAAAGAGCAAGCAGCCTTAGGGAGCCCGTTGGCACTGCTGAAGCTGCCTTTGCTTCGTAAGGCGCTGGCTTCCAGTGCCCTAGTGCTCTATTCAAAAGATATTTTTGTAGCTTATTTCCCTTTACTTGGACAGCACTTTGGTTTAACCGCATCAGAGATTGGGTGGATTATTGCCATTCAAGGGTTGTCGATGATGGCCGTACGGCTGTTTCTAGCAAAGTTAACCCTTAAATATGGGCGCAACTTGGTCTTGCTTGCCTCCATTCTCATTGCTGGTATTTCATTTATTCTCGTTCCCTTTGCTGGACATGCCTATATATTTGGATTGTTGAGTTCGATAATGGGCATTGGCTTGGGGTGCGGACAACCGCTTTCGATGACAACCACCTACAACGCTTCCCCAAAAACGAGGACAGGAGAAGTCCTTGGGCTTCGGTTGGCTTCGAATCGACTCTCTCAATTAGTAGCACCTTTGATTTTTGGTGTGATTGGAAGCAGTGGAGGGCTGTTAACGGTGTTCTACATAAGCGGCGTATTCCTTATCGGGGGAGCATTTTTGACGAGATCTAAATCCATAGATGATGTGATTGTATCCTGATGAAGGAAATAACATGATAAGGGGAGTGGATGAATTGCAGGTACTGCAAAAAACACAGAAAATAGTTCGATATCAAAGCCAAGATGGTGAAACCTATTACGGGGTTGTAGAGGATGATATCATATTACAGTTATCGAGCGATTTTACCGATCTTATCAACAAAGAAATAATATATGACGGTGTAAAAGTAAAATATGATGATGTGAAAATCTTGGAGCCTGTGAAACCCTCTAAAGTGATTAATTTTGGCTGGACCTATGCAGCACATGCGAAGGAAACAGGAGGTAAGCCCAATCTAAAAGAACCTTTTTTGTTCTTAAAGCCTACCACTTCCCTTATTCCAAATGAAGGCAACATCATTCTTCCTCCGCGTGAGTTAACCAACCAGGTAGAATTAGAGGGGGAGGTAGCGCTTGTTATAGGGAAAGGCGGAAAAAATATTAAAGAAGAGGATGCCATGGATTATGTTTTTGGCTGCACGATATTTAATGATGTTACAGCAAGAGATCTAACAAAAAAAGATCCTCAGTTTACACGCGGCAAAGGATTTGACACGTTTGGGCCTCTGGGCCCGTGGATTGTGACCGGTGTCGACCCCACGAATTTACACATCGTAACCACTTTAAACGGGAAAGTCGTACAAGATGGTAATACGAACCAGATGTCCCTTTCTATACCTTTCCTTATCAGTTGGATTTCACAGGTCATGACCCTGGAGCCAGGTGATGTTTTGGCTACTGGATCCCCTTCCGGGAGTTGTCCAATAAAACCGGGAGATGTTGTCGTTGTTGAAGTAGAGCAGATTGGTAAGCTTTGCAATTATGTACAATAAAAACTCTTATAACGATGACTGATGAATATTGAGGTGTAGCTGTTATGGCCGCCCCTCTTTTTGTGTAGAAAAACGGGATATATTTGTAAAAACAACGAAGTTGCCTCTATTCCACCTAAAGTCGCCGGTACAAGTCTCATTTCCGCCGGTTCCATTGCATCGGGTTTTCCTTTTTCATCTGGATGAAATATGGGCATCCTGATTGGAGAATGAACTGGTTTTAGAGAGCCAATAGCTTATTATAATGGTGGTGATCGGTGAGATCCACAGCAAGAGAGCATAAGGTGCATACGCTAAAGTCGGTACTCCTAAAGCTGCAGTAGATAATATAGCCACCATATTCCACGGGATGATGCCTGAAGTTACAATAGCTGTATCAGAAATCACACGTCCCAAGTCTTCCCTTCCAAATCCCTCCTTACCCCAAGTGCCCGATAAGGAGCGACCGGCTACTAAGGCAGGGAATGCTTGGTTGCTGCCTATCAGAGCAAGCAATAGGGTTACCATGACAGTCCTGGCGGTGTAGTTGGTGATTGTCATTCCTCCTCTAAACAGCTGGTCGATTAAAGGTTGAAATAGCTGGGTTCTATCCAATAGTCCGTTCATTATACCGGCAAGGCAAATAAAAAGGATTAATTCGTACATTCGAAGGAGACCTCCACCTCTCAAGATAAGGGCCAATGTATCATGGGAAGAGGTATAGCCAAAGACCATGCTCTGCAAGAGCGCAAGAATATGAACCTGTTCGTAAAAAAGTGCAACAAGGATACCGGTTGCCACGCCAAACCCCAACGATTTCAAGGTGCTGTTTCTAAGAAAAATACTCCCGAACAACACGATCAATGGAGCAAAGGAAATAAAGGAAGAATGAAAATGGCTTGCCAGCAAAGTTTGATACAGGCTGTCAGTCTTAGGGATAACAGGGGATGCATTCATTCCCAAAACCGTATAAAAACAGATGCCAATCCCAACGAGCAGCAAGGAAGAGGGCACCATTTTGCGAAATAATTGAGTCGGGTGTGTATCCACTGAATTTGCAACGAGGTGAAACAAGGAAGACAGAGGGGACATCCGTTCCGCTACAAACGCTCCAGAGATCAACGCGCCGGCAACAAGGGGTACTGACACATTGGCCGATATTGCCACACTTATAATCACAACGCCCAAGGAGCCTAGGGTTCCAATGGAAGTGCCTAACAGAAAAGACACAGTTGCCGCCAGTAAAAAAGCGACAAGAACGATCCACTCCGGATTAATCCACTGCACCCCTATCTGTATCATAATAGGAATCGTCCCGCTGGAAATCCAGACAGGGATCAGCAAGGCTGTGAGCAATAAGATGAAAATGACGGGTCTGGTCCTTTTCATGCCAGCAAGGCTAGCCTCCCATATCTCTTTGGTGGACATGCCCCTCTTCAGCAATAACAGGATCATCAGACAAACAGCCACAAAGAACCCTATAAAGAGTGGAATTTGAAGAATGCCGGCCAATCCCACTCCTCCTACAATATATATGACCGATAGTGAGGCATCGCGCATGCTCTTATTAGTCACTAGAAATCTCCCCTTATACTCAATCTGTAACAACAAAACCCCCCGATTCTAGAATGAAGGGGAGGTCGTTTCTGTTGTTCTTACTTGTAGATAATCAAGAGGAATTGCGCCTCTCGTTCCGACTTATTGTAAAATCGGTGTGGGTTCTGAGAATTGAAGACAATGGAATCCCCTTCCTGAAGAAGGTGAGTAGAATCCTCAAATTCAACCGAAACTTCACCAGCCACAACAAAGCAGATCTCCTTGTCTTGATGGCTGACTTTTTGATTAGAAGTGTATTGCATTGGTTGGAGAGTGACCACCAAAGTCCGTAATTCTCTGTCTAACTCCGGAGGGTTAGCAAATTCATAAGTTGTTGTATGGTCAGGATAGATAAATTTTCTCCGTTCGCGTTTTCTTACAATTTGCTTCTCATGTTCTACCTCACTGAAAAAGGAGCCTACGGGAACGTGTAAGATTTCGGCCATTTTAAGCAAGGTTGAGATGGAAGGGCTAGAAACATTCCGTTCCACTTGACTAACGAGACTAGGAGAAAGCCCGCACAGTTTGGCCATTTCTCGTACCGAATAACCTTTGCTTTCTCGCAAATCCTTTACTTTTTTTCCAATATCCATACAAGATCTCCTTTTCCTTCCATAACGTCACCTTTTATAACTGTATGGGAGTGAACTTACGAGTATTTTAAGTTTATTTCCTGTCCCATTCAATACCAGCTGCCATTACATATAGAAAATAAAGACCTTGCAAGGAAACCTAATCAAATTTCACTAAAATCTCTGATAGAGGTTTCTTCGTGATATCAGGAACCTGACAGCCGTCAATCGGGTATCCGACGGGCAAAACGATAAAGGGCATTTCCTCCGTAGGGCGGCCCAAATAGTCACGCAAGAAAGCCATCGGACTTGGCGTATGGGTCAGAGTGCATAATCCAGCGTGGTGTAAGGCCCCCATCAGTATACCTACAGCCATGCTTGCTGTTTCAATATCATAGTTGTTTTTGCCTGGATCCTTTATATAGAAAGCTATAATTAGATGCGGGGCATCTGTCAGATGCGGCTTGCTTGCATTCGTTCCTAATGGTGCTAATGCTTCTCTCCACTCATCCGAGATTCTTTCCTCGTATAATTTTCTTTCCTCTATTTCCGCTAATTCTCTAATCATTTGTTTGCGTTCTGAATCACTGACAATAGCAAAACGGAAGGGCTGTAAACTGCCTGCCGAAGGAGTAGCCGCCGTGGCTCTCACTGCCTGGTAGAGAAGATTAATATCAGCGTCTTCTGTAGAGTAATGTCTGACATTCCTGCGTTTTTTCATACGCTCCAAAAATGATTCTACTGAAGACAAGGCCTGGGTCTCATCACCATGAGACATTCCAAGAGAATCTTCTTGAGCTGAGTAAAAATCATCTAGTGGAGATTCTCCAATAAGAATCTCTGATAAAGGCTTACGCGTATGCTCATTGTATTCCTTGGCATAGCCGACGGCAAACAAAAGGCAAGGCTTTTCATTTTTAGGGCGGCTGAGAATCGATTGCAAGGCTGCAAACACAGGATGAACGATGCAATCTAATCCAGCATGCTGCAGCGCAGCTATAAAGAAGCCGGAAGAAAGAGGCGTTGACTCCGGTACATAATAGTGCTTGATCCGTTTTACCGATCCATCTGGCTGCTTCTCCAATCCATAAGTCACCTTGAATAAGGCTACCAGGTATGGAGCTTGTTCTAAACATTCTTTGCTCTCACCGGTTTCTTGTTCAGCTGCTTCACGAATTGCCTTCTTGATATCTGGATTCTTAATAAGGACATACGTCCAAGGCTGCTGGTTTGCGCCTGAGGGCGCTCGGCCCGCTGTTTCAATCACTTTTTCCATCAATTTTTCGGATACTTCCCTGTCAGAAAAGGAGAGAACACCTTTACGCTGCTCCAATGTTTGTACATAGCTGTCCAAACGAGAATACTGTTGAGCAGGAGTCACTCTTTCGAAGTTCAGCGGTATATACCCAGTGCTAATGGCCATTTTTGTCTCCACCTCTCCCTAATATTATGAAAGATCTTAATAATTAGATTATACACATGTGCAGTGTGGGTGTACATTACTTTTTTATATTAAAACTTAGCGGAGACAAGAAATAGCCTGCTTAATAAATAAGCAGGCATTACAACCTTTGTTCACTTCGGGGATACCCCCTCAGGTAAGGGACTGACCCCTATCATAAGGTAAAGCGAAAGTATTTTGCCTATAGCAACGATTTAAGATGATTGTATTTAGGTATTTATCCTGTGGAACTTTGTTTGAGATTGAAACTTTAATTTTTTTCATTCGTAAATAGAATATATCTGTACTAATAATTTAGGGGGTGCAAGCAAATACATTTACTAAAAGGGCTTCAAACGAAATATTTTCTTCTATACAGCAAGTTCCAATCCATTATTCTTTCTATATTTGTTTTTGGGTTTGTTGATATCTTACTTTATTCAGATGCTGTAATGGCTTTAATAATAGTTCCAGAGTTAATTCCTTTAGTTGTTATTGGTATATTTTGTCTTGGTGTGTACAGATACATTAGATTTAAGGTAAAAAAAGAACCATTATTCAAATTAGGTAATTGAGATTGAAATAGCATTACAGATTGTATAAAGATAATTACAAACGACTGGTTTCTGAATAACCGGTGAGAGGGGATCGGCTGGCAATCAGTCGGTTTTTTTATTTTTATCTAGCCAGAGAAGTAGGGTGTTCACTTCGGGGATACCCCTTCAGGTAAGAAGCTGACCCCAACCAAAAAGCACGCCCCATTTGATAGCTTCCTACTTAAGTATATTTGTTTCGTTTAAATAAACCATGATAAAATGAAGTTATGAGGGGGGAGTATAAGTGGAGAGACTCAATGTAAATCAAAGGTATACGGTAGAAGAATTCCTTAAATTTGATTTGAAAGAAGGCCGCTATGAACTTCATGAAGGCTTTCCCATACTCATGTCCCCTGCTTCAGCCGATCATGAGGCCATTATTGCCTCAATAATTGGAGAATTGTCTTTAGCTTTAAAAGGAAGCCAGTGTACTGTTTTTGGCAGTAATCTGGCCTTGATTCCTTTTGGGTCTGAAGTTAAAAGTTGTGAGAAAGAAAAGTTCTTCCTTCCAGATATTTCAGTTATATGTGATCACAAAAAAATACAACAGGGAAAATGCTACGGCGCACCTGACTTAGTTGTTGAGGTATTATCTCCCTCCACGTCTAGAACAGATTTGGTAACGAAGTTACATGACTACGAACAAGCTGGGGTAAGGGAATATTGGATTGTTGACTCGTCTAATCAGTATATAGCGAAATACGTATTAACCCATTATAGTTTTGTAAGGGAAGATGTCTTTGATAGGGGGAGCGATTTTTCTTCGACGATTTTCTCCGAGATTAGGTTTGCGGTCAAAGATATATTTCGCTTTTATAACAACTTTAATTGAGCAGGAATAAAAAGTAAAATTTATGATCACGGACGATAGTACCCTATTAGAAATACTTGAAAGGTAAGTTCTTGCTTTACATTTTCTTTGTTGAAAAATGAAAAACCCCTGTCCAATGGTATTGGATAGGGGTTTATTGTTTTATCTTAGGGTTTCCACCAACTAAGTCTCCTTCTCCCATCCATGAATCGCGTGGGTCATGTCTGCGATCGAGAAGGTGAGAGCTTCCATCTTGCTTTCTACCCTTGTGAGTAGGTACCAGGAAACAAAGATAATGATCTGTTCCGATTGGGGAGAGGGGGATAGGGTTATATTGAACTTATCAGATGTAAGAAGTATGTAAAGCAACCAAATAGGTAGTAGTTTATGTGAAAGATTGAACATAGAGGTGGCAAAGTGCTCCTCATTAACGTAAGTTTCCTTTTCGATATTGCCCGCTTCGGAAATACCCCCTTAGGTAAGGGACTGACCCCAATCATAAGGTAAAGCACGAAAGGGCTTTGCCGAAAGCGACGGGATCGAACCTATGATCTCCTGCTTGTAAGGCAGGCGCTCATTCATACATCAAAAATATAATTTTTTCTTAAGGAAATCTTAAGATTTATGACGCCTATTTATTAAGATTCGTCCTATACCATTAGGTTCATATCAATCACGTTATACTTTGAAAGGAGGTTGAGAGAAAATGAATCAATATACTGTACTCGTTGTCGATGATGAAAAGGAAATTCGAGAGGCCATTGAAATTTATCTTAAGAATGATGGCATTACAGTGATCAAAGCCCAAGATGGAATCGAAGCGATTGAAAAACTAAAGGAGCATGATATTCATCTTATTATTTTAGACATTATGATGCCAAGACTAGATGGAATCAACACGACATTCAAAATCCGCGAGGAAAAAAATATTCCTATTATTATTTTGAGTGCCAAAAGTGAAGATACTGACAAAATCTTGGGTCTTCAAGTGGGTGCTGATGATTATGTCACCAAGCCGTTTAATCCGATGGAGCTCATCGCCAGGGTTAAATCTCAGTTAAGAAGGTATGTCAGATTAGGAACCTATGAAGGAACGGAAAAAGTCGTTGAGTTGAATGGACTAGCTTTAAATGAGGCTGCGAAGGAAGTAACGCTGCACGGAGATCCAGTAAAGCTAACACCCATTGAGTATAAGATTGTGGAACTGTTAATAAAAAATGCGGGACGCGTATTCTCGATTGATGAAATTTATGAGCGTGTATGGAAAGAACCCAACTATAATGCAGAGAATACGGTTGCCGTTCATATCCGAAAGATTCGTGAAAAAATTGAGATTGATCCTAAAAATCCAAAATATTTAAAGGTGGTATGGGGAATTGGATATAAAATGGAAAAATAGATGGCTCGTCATGGTTTGGCTTTTCCTTTTTTCTCATGGGATTAGTGGAATATCGATGGGATTATTTCATGGGGACAACTACATTAATAAGAACTATTTTGAGAGTGATAAATTTGAAAATCAGCTTCAGGAATTTATTGATGGATTAATTTTATTTGAATTAAATGATCTATCCAAGGAAGAAGCCAAAAAGCAAATCACCGTAACACATGAAGAGATTGAAGAACATCGATATCGTTATGGGAACTTAGAAGAACAGATTGCAAATATCAAAGCCCAATACGAAATAAAAATCGAAGAAGCACAAGCGTCTAAAAACCAAGCCCTTGCCGATGCTTATATCTCCGAGCGAGATGCAAAGATCGAAGACATTACCCATAACTTTCTAAATGATGAGCATGTTCGCTCCAAAGTGGTCAAAGAAAAAGAGCAGAAAATCGATGAGTATTATCGAGAAATCGAGTATCAACGCGCTGATTTTACCCAAGCTAAAGGTGTATTTCTCTATCATTTAACCAATACAGAAACCGGAAAAGTGTATACCAATACACACGATCAAGCCATCCATACTAAAGACATGCGCTATATCCGCACCTATCCATCCACCAAATATGGCTCTCTTTCCACAAACCTAGGCTCAACAGATCTTGATTCCATTATTGGAGAAAGACATGCAGCTGTATTTGAAGGGCAAATTGCCGTTCCTAAATCCGCACTCATACGATCTGTATTGCCTAGTTATTACGAATTTGAGAGCGAACAAACGGCTTTTTATATCTATTTATATAGTGGCTTGATTTCTTTAATAGGAAGTCTGGTTTTGTGGAAAAAAGCGACTGTCTTCTCTGCCATTTCCCTAGTCAAAGGTCAGTCTATATATAAGCGAATCCCGCTTGATATCGGTACCGGCTTGTTCGCAGGCACAGGTTTCATAACCCTTATCATGTTGGTCGATATCCGGCCCCACCGCTTCTATGGGTCTTTTTATGAAGGGATGACAGATTTGCTGTCCTACCTTTTAATCATTGTTTTTTTCATTGGCCTTACTCTACTTCAAGGGAAATATCTTCTAGCTCGACACAAAGATGCCTTGCATCTTAAAGCGGACTGGAAAAAGAGTGTATCCTACCGAACCATCTCTATGATAAAAAACGCTTTTCTCATCCGTCAAATAGGGACCCAGATCTTTCTATTGCTGATGATTGCATTTGCCTTTGGTGGAGGACTCATCATCGGCTTGATGGAGCCTGAACTTCTTATCCTCTATGCCATTGGGTTCCTCTTGGTGGGATTGCCTACACTGATTTGGCTTTTCAGAAGTGCTGGTTATTTAAACGAAATTATTGTGCATACCAACCATTTGGTGAGTGGAAAAGATGAACCTGATCTTCCCGTGAAAGGAAAATCTGCCTTGGCCACCCTTGCTCGCAATATTAATCAACTAAAGCTTGGCGTCAAATCATCTAAGAAGGAGCAGGCGAAAAGTGAACGATTAAAAACAGAACTGATAACCAATGTAAGCCATGACCTGCGTACCCCCTTAACATCCGTCATTACGTATACGGAGTTATTGAAAAATCCAGGATTGGCAGAGGTAGACCGCAATTCCTATATTGAAATCATTGACCGCAAGTCCAAACGTTTAAAGGTTCTTATCGATGATTTATTTGAAGCCACCAAAATGGCGAGTGGAAACGTTAATCTTGTAAAGGAAAAAGTAGATATTGTACAGTTATTGCAGCAAGCCCTTGCCGAATATAACGAACAAATAAAGGAGTCTACCCTCCAGTTTAGGGTCTCAACTCCAGATCCCCCCATATTTGTACAAGGTGATGGTCAAAAACTATGGAGAGTATTGGAAAACTTAATAGGAAATATCTTGAAGTATTCCTTAGAAAATACGAGAGTGTATATTACGGTCAAAATGGATGCTAATCAGGCCGTGCTTACGTTTAAAAATGTAACCAAGTACGAGCTAGGAGAAAATATCGAAGACCTGTTTGAAAGGTTCAAACGAGGCGATACTTCTCGTCAAACCGAGGGTTCAGGTCTTGGTTTGGCAATTGCCAAATCGATCATTGACCTTCATGATGGCAACTTGGATTTAGATATTGATGGGGATCTATTTAAGGTGACTGTGACATTGGAAACGAAATGAAAAAGGGAAACCCTGTCTCGTAAAATTTACCCTATAGAGTAGGCCCGTAAAGAGAAGTTAGTGTGCACACCTTAAAATAGACATTGGATAGGGGTTTGTTGTTTTATCTTAGGGTCTCCTAAGGTCCACGGATAAGTAGAGTAACAGAGGAGTAGCTTCCTACTATATCCACTATTCCCCTCCTGCAACTGCTGATACACAAGAAAAGGATTTCAATATGATGTATCAGAGAGCCACTGGAGGTGTTTAAATGGGGGTAATACCCAATAAAAACGTGAATCAAGGCTTACCCAATACACTTGATAACGCTTGGCCCGTTAAAGTGACGGATGGAGGCACAACGATCCTAGGGAGTCCAGGTAATCCGTTCCCAGTTTCAGGTAACGTGAACGTATCTGGGACAGTTGATGGAACAGTTGACGTTGGTAACCTACCGCTTCATACAGAAGAAGTGAGTGGAAATGTAAGCAGCAACGGCGTCTCGTCCATTATTACCAGTAATTCTCGTCAGGCAACCCCTTTACTTGAAAATGGAACTGCTATTAGTCAACCAGTACAAATCCCACCTGGACCTGTTACGGGGGTCGATATCTATTTCGATACCTCCACATTTGCAAGGGCCTACGTTTGGGTAAGAAAAGAGCAGATGGAAAACTTAACTGTTATTATTAGAAGTGAAATAACAAGTGGCTCTTTAAATCTTGAAGTCGGAGAAACATCCTTTTCTATTCCCAGTCTAAACATACAGCCCATCGTCACTCTCGTGGAGGCACGAGGCACTATTACTAGGGTACGTCTAGTAAATGACTCTACAGAATCCGTGACAGTAAACGTCGCACTGAAGGGAATCGGGTAAACCCGATAACTAATTCCATTTATTATGATAAGAAGTCCAAGTCCAAAGATAGAGAAAGGCGATTGTTCAGATGCAGTCGCCTTTTTGATTGCTCGCTTCGGCGATACCCCCTTAGGTAAGGGACTGACCCCATTCATAAGGAAAAGCGCGAAAGTGCTTTGCCGATAGCGATTAGTTAGAAGGCATTGCCCTATGGCGCCTAGGACTGATTCATCCCGCAGAGTGGGAAGTGTTAAAAAAACATATCATCAAATAAAATGATTCGCGTTTAAGGCCACTGTTGAAAATACAGTGGGTTTTTCTCGTTGTAGGTTCCTCACTTTTCGAACTGCTTTCCAAGTTGAATCCAGCGGGTAGTCTAGGATGATTTACATAGATTTGTCCAGCTTTCTGCCTGGGTGTCGAATGGCTGAAGCAGCGTCCGCGACTAATCTCCTCTATTTATAACTAT
>NZ_SDLI01000036.1 GCF_004123195.1 Ammoniphilus sp. CFH 90114 | reverse complement strand
GACCACCAGGAGGTAGAAAGCTGGACAAATCACTAGAATCGGGGCTAAGCACTTAGCCACGCTTCAGACAAAACAACAAAGAGTAATTGAAATGCTTTCTTCCCGTTCAGTGCAAAATGAAGCTGAAGAGAGAGAATCAAAGATCAATTACCCAAAATCTAGGTGGTAACTGTCCCCATCAATGGGGCTGATTGCCACTTTTTATTTCAATAACGGGAATCGATTGTGCAATAAGACGGGCTGCCTAAGGCAGTCAGCCGAGATAGTAGCTTCTGAAGTATATAATCCTGTTAAATCATAAGTACCCAAAATTAAAAGGTGAAAGCGATAGTGGTGTTGAAATGAAATGAGTCACCTTGAACAAAGAATTGGAATTCATTTGTTACCTTTCTAACTCTCTCTCGTTATACTTAAATAGTTCACTATAGGGAGGAAATATCAAATGAAAAAACTCTTCAAATTCAATAAGTTTATGTTTTGCAGTGCGTTGTTGTTCGCCAGTCTGCAAGGGGTTGCCATGGCATCTTCTTTTGAAGGGGTTCAACCTGATCAAGTAAGAATGGAATTATTAGAAAAGGCAGTGACACCCACTGCTCCTCGGGAAGTAATTCAGACCTGGTCGCATGCCCTGCAGCAAAGAAACGGGGCTGTCCAATATGCTCTCCTGTCGAAAGAGCTAAGAGATCCATATCTTCTCGAGATGGAGCAATTAAATTGGGTGACTGGAGTATCAAGTCCTTGGATTCAAGACTTCTCTATTAAAGAGCAAAAGAAAATCAGTGATCAAAAATCTGAGTTTTTGATATCATTTGAAGTAACAGATTCCACGCAAGTACGAAACACGGAACGTGCCAGGATTACGTTGGAATTAAGAGAAAATAAATGGGTGATCACTCGCATTGAATTGGATAAGGATACCTCGATTAGTGCTCGCACCCCCTACCTGACGAGTCCTTATGTTTATGAGGAGATGGATTTCCGGCTTCCCTTGCCATCGGATTGGAAGGGAAAGCTCCGTATGGAAAAAAGTCAGGATGGAGCTAGAACTGACTTTCTATACACCCCACAGGATCCCGCAAAGGTGACGGGACTTATGAGTATTGAACGGATGTCCGTTCAAGATTGGGTGGATTGGGGACAAGAAACAGGCATGCATACGTACCTTGGGGAGAAGAATGGAAAGGTATATACCTTAGTTAAAGCATCCGAAAATCCGTTTGCGAGTAATCCAAGCCAACTGGAGTATGCAGAATTTCAAGAAATGCTGATAAAGGTAAAAGATCTCGTAACCCGACACTTTTCCTTTAGATAGGTGTAGAGGTGGGCTTATTGAAGGATGATTTTATGGATCTATATGATCAATCGTACGAGGATGTATACCGTTATGTGTTATTTAAGGTAGGAAATAAGTGGGACGCTGATGATCTTGTCAGCGAAATTTTCCGAAAAGCCTTTGAGCGGTTTAATCGGCTTCAGCATGCCAATGCCAAGGCTTGGCTGATGACCATAGCTCGCAACACCGTCATTGATCATTACCGAAAAAAGAAGGATCTGGCAGTTGGGGAAGACCTTGATGGCTTTAGCTATCCCGTCCTTTTTGAAGAGGCACTAGAGAAGCAGGATGATCTTCAGTGTTTGAAGAAATCCCTAAAATCCTTAGACAAAGAAGAACTAGAAATCGTGAATTTGCATTATTTCTCTGAGATGAAATACAAGGAAATCGGCTCCATTATCGGAAAGTCCGAATCTGCCGTCAAAATGAAAGCTTCTCGGATGATCAAGAAAATAGGGTTATTTGTAAAGCATTGCTTGGAGGGAGCCTCTTATGAATGATCAACAGCTGGATGATGGTTTTCGACGCCTAAAGCAAGAGCTTGAGGTCAATCTGGAATTAAAGCAGACCTTACGAACTTCTTTCGTTCATCGAAGGAAGAAACGCTGGATGGCGAAGCTCTCCTTTTTCGGAGCAACAGCTGCACTCATCGCCATCACATTGGTAAGTTCCCTTACCTTAAGCCCGTTTTCAGAGCTCGCCGATGCTTCTTCCCTCAAGATCTCAAACCAGATATCCTTTGTTGATATCGGCAGCGGTGCAACAGGGGTAGCCGAGCATGCTGGCACGGTTTATGTTCCTGTTGCTGGAAAAGGAGTATTTGCCTATAACGACAAAGGGTTTCAGAAGGTTTTGGATGGCGAAGCGCAGCACATGAAACTAAGTGAGGACGGGAAACAGCTTCTTTTTACCAGCGAGGGCAGCCTGACCTTGTATCATATCGAAACGGGGAAAAAGACGGTGTTATTAGAAGGGAAGCTTCCAGCTGTTCGATACGATAATCCCTCTTGGATCAATGAAAATAAGATATTTTTTGTAAAGAAAACGGGTGACCGGTCTGAAATTTACCAAATGGACATGGGGGATCTCCATTTAAATAAAGTCACTAACGGGGATTATCCTTTCCTGGCCAGTAAGGGCAGGATGATCTTGGAGAGAGATGGGAACATTCTCTTAAGAGATCTCGCGGACGGTTCGGAAATGATTGTGGATCATGGGCATTCCCCCGCTGTTTCTCCAGATAAGAGATATGTGAGCTACGTCAAATCAGAGTCCAAGAAATCTAAGGAAACCACCAACACCGGTTCTTTCATTGATAATATCTGGGTAGCCGACCTTGACTTTCTAAACAAAAAACAGGTGACCTTTAATATACCGCAAAATGAGTATTCGGCAGAGATTCCTTTTAAGCCCACACCAACGCAAGACGGTTTAGCCTACCTTGGATTGTTTAGCTATACGGATGTGTCTTGGAGCTCGGATAACAATGGCCTGTTCGTGATCAAGGAAAAGAACGGGCTTGAGGGTCCGATGGATGGCCGAATCATGAGGATAGAGTTAACGAACGATAAAATGTCGGCTGAAGCAACGGTAAAGAGATTTATTCAAGCCCTTGTACTGCGAGATGATGATTTTGCCAAAAGCTTGATGAAAACTCCTCCACCGTACCTGACGTTTTCCAATCCTCGCTGTGTTGGCTTTAACGTGGTATCAACCGGCATGGAAGGGGATTACGAGTATGTGGACGCGGAAGTCTACTGGAGCGATACCGCAACCCCTTACTACCAAATTCAAAAATCAAGGTATTACCTATCTCCTAATGAAAATGGATTTATCATTCATAAAATTAAGGATGTAAGTCGTATGGAGATCGACGCTCTAGATGGCCATTCGGTTAAACTCCTTCGGGATAATAAGCAAAGCACCCTATTTGAAATCAAAGATATTCCGCAGCCATGGCTTTTTAAAGGGAATGATCGGATTGGTAATATCGCTTACCATGAACCATCGAATACAACGATCTTTACCCTGCAGAAAACAGACCCTGATCAGGATCCTTTCGCGGTGAGATTGCTGAGCTTTAACGGCAATGACCAGACCTTTACCCTGCTAGATGAATGGAAGGCAACGGAAGGCGAGACCTTGTTCGTCTCTCTTTCGACTATGGATCCATCAGGCAAGCGGCTTGCACTAGACCTGCATGAAGACGACACGATGCAAGGGGGACGGTCTCATTCATTACTATACGATTTGGATACAAAGATGAAAGTAGAACCAGCGGACAGGTTGCTTCATGCCAACATCATAAAAAGCTATTCCCATTGGTGGGACGGGGATCGGTTCATTTTTGAAGTAGAGAGTGAAGGAAAGCGTCTGTTTTACAAGTACAATCTTGAGGCAAATCGAGTCGAAGCATTCTAGAGAAGAAAGGAGTTAATTTAAATCATTTGGAGAGGCGGATGAAGGTTAGGTAGGGCTTTTATCTACGGGATATTTAATCGAGAACATAGCAAACACCTCACTAGTTATCCTAGTGAGGTGTTGACTGTAAAACTGTTATTTCAGCGCCCCAACTTCCTTATAGTACTTTTCCGCCCCTGGATGTAACGGAGCTACAACATCATGTGGCGCGGTCTCTAAGCTCATCGATTTAAAGTAATCATGTCTTTCTTTTAATAGGTCAAGGTTGACAAAAATTGCTTTTGTTATTTGGTAGGCTAGTTCTTCGTCCATGTCTTTACGAACATTAATTGTTGTCCAGTTGGCTACGGCTTGGATTTCTTGATCTTGGCCTTTGTACGTGGCAGCTGGGATATTCATCTTCGAGAACTCTGGATACTTAGCGGTGACCTTCGCAATCTCTTCGTCAGTTAAAGCGATAAAATCAAAATCCTCTCCATCTCCGAGTACGTCGACGAGCCATGAACTACCTAGACCTGCTGCATCAATAATTCCATCCACCTTCCCCGTTTTTAAAGCAGATGCGGCTTGCACACGATTTCCGCTATAAACTGGTTTGATTTCATCCCAGCCTATCCCCAACGCTTCTAATAGTTTCTTTGCGTTTGCTTCGTTTCCGTCACCGATGGCTAACATTTCCAGACTTTTTCCTTTTAGATC
Organism: Ammoniphilus sp. CFH 90114; assembly: GCF_004123195.1. NCBI lineage: Bacteria > Bacillati > Bacillota > Bacilli > Caryophanales > Paenibacillaceae > Ammoniphilus > Ammoniphilus sp. CFH 90114. Next base: position 7,533 of record NZ_SDLI01000036.1, on the reverse strand, counting down.
TTCAAAGCTCTTAACGTTCGCTTTTTTTCTGATGATGATATGACTTGGTGTTGGATGGTAGTTTGCAATCGTGGCAATAGAATCTAGAGGGGCACCCTCAAACGATCCTGTTCCATTGATAGCAGAAGCAACAGCAACACTTTGTGACAAGCCTACCTCTAGTTCCTTTTTATCCAGCGCAGTCAGATTGAAAGAGGATCCACCGGTGGCTTGACCAGTGGCTTTTACGTTATCTATTGTCTCTTCAAATGCTAATGCTAACGCGGTACCCATAGGGAAAAAGTTGCCCCCTAAGCTTGCTGTTCCAATTCTGATAAAAACCTTTTCATCCGATTTCGGAGCTTGTTGCTGCGCGGTTTCTGCAGATGGTTTTGATTCCTCACCTTTAGTTTCGGGTGCCGTAGTTGGAGTGGTGGAACTAGAACCACATGCAGTTAAACCTAATACCAACAAGACAGCAAGCAAAAAAGTAAGACTTCTCTTCATTCCTCTTTCCTCCTTAAAAATGATTATTCTTAACATTGATTAAGATGATTTTGTCATCGGTAAATCGTCTGAATAATTCTTGCCTAATTTGGTAATCGGAATTAATGCAGCTGCTGCCAAGGCAAATCCTATGAGACTTGTAATCATTTCTGGGAAAACCAACAAGATTCCACTTGAGACGAGCAAGAGTCTGCCTATCCAGTTGATCTTCCATTTAAAGTGACCTTCGATCCCTGCAGCGATGAAGATAATACCAGAAGCACTAAAGATAAATGGAACAATCGCCTCAGAAAAACTATATTCCTGCCCCAATAAGAGACTTGGATGATAGATAAACAAGAAGGGAACCACGAATCCTGCTAACGCGACACGAAGAGAGGCTAAACCCACTTTCGTAGGTTCCGCTCCTGCTAGACCTGCTGCCGTATAAGCTCCCGTCGCTACCGGTGGAGTTAAAGCAGATAAGACCCCATAGTACAGAACGAACAAGTGAGCCGTGAGCATCGGCACGCCTAACATCGTTAAGATGGGAGCCGCACTAATACTTGTGAGAACATAGCACGCTGTTGTGGGAAGACCCATTCCCATAATCATGGCTACAACCATCGTTAGCAAAAGCGTGGGCAACAACATACCACCCGTAAGCTGCAGAACGGAATCCGCAACGGTGATCGTTACACCCGAAAGAGAAGCTACTCCTACAACGATCCCCACCACAGCGCAAGCTATCGCCACACCCATCGTGGTGCGTGCGGCCTGTTCTAAAATTTCCACTGTTTTATGCCATGTCATTCGCGTCTCTTTCTTAAAGAAGCTTAAAATCACGGTAAAGACGATCCCACCCCAAAAGGCGGAGTATACCGGATCATATTCCTTTAATAACAGGTAGACAATTCCTACAACTGGAAGGACTAAGTAAGCTTTTGGAACAACTTCTTTAAATTTAGGTACCATGGAATCTTCCATTCCTTTTAACCCTTGAGATAACGCTCGGAAGTGAATGGTAGCGAATACCCCGACATAGTAGAGAATCGCCGGTAAAATCGCCGCAACAGCTATTTCGATATAAGGAATACCTAACGTATCCGCGATAATAAAGGCTGTTGCCCCCATCACAGGAGGCATTAATTGCCCACCAGCTGAAGCTGCACATTCAATGGCGCCTGCAAAATAAGGTTTGTACCCTACTTTTTTCATCAATGGGATGGTAAAGGTACCGGTCGTTGCGACATTCCCTGACGTATCCCCACTCACCGTCCCCATCAAGGAACTCGAGATCGTGGCAATCTTAGCAGGACCTCCACGACTCTTACCTGCAATCGTATTGGCAAGATCATTGAAAAACTCCGATACTCCAACAGCTTGCAAGAAAGCGCCAAAAATAATAAACGTCACAATGGTGGTGGACGAAACCCCAAGGATAAATCCGTATATTCCTTCTCCGGTCATATACAGATGCTGAATGATTCTTTCCGCTGAGAATCCAGTATGAAGAAACGGCTCAGGCATACTTCTGCCAAAGTAGGCGAAAAGTAAGGCAAGTACAGCCAGAACAACTAATCCAGAGGAAACACTTCGACGTGCCCCTTCCAAGAGAACAACCAACGTCAACCCACCCATCAAGATATCCACTTCCGTATGTCGACCACCCAGTAATACCAGTTGATCGAAACGAAAGAACATGTAGGCATTTGATACCATCGTAAGGCCCACCCATCCCCAGTCAAACCAACTTGGCCGGTCAATCGGCGAACTCCTGAACGCAGGGACTAACATAAAACCTAAAACAAGAGCGAAAGCTAAGTGGGTCGTTCTTACTTCCATGGGCGAAAGCATGATAAAACCTGTTGCTAACAGCAGATGAAAGACTCCAAACAGCACGGCTACAACCGTAACTGCTTTTGCCAAGTTTCCCTTCAACGGCCTTCTGCTTATTTTCTTCTTTCGTTCTTCTGCTCCTCCGCTCTTTGCGTGATGTTGTGACAAGATACCCCCCCCTTTCGTTAGGTAATGAATGTCCCATTATTCTTGATGAAGTAAGGAACAATCCCACCTGCATTGAATATATTTTGCATGACAGTAGGCAATGGCTTACTGGTTAAATGAACATTTCGACTCCTTACGTAGACATGAGTTAGATCTTCTCCTAGCTGTACTTCGACCACGTCATCAGCTTGAATTTGAGTCGTGTCTGCTTCAATCAGAAGGAGTCCATTATTTATTCCATTTCGGAAGAAACTACGGGCAAAAGATGGTGCGATGATGACCCGAACTCCTAGGGCTTGGATGACTGTCGCCGCCACTTCCATAGCGGAACCACAACCAAAATTTTTCCCGGAGACTAGGATATCTCCGTCTTTTATGCGCTGATGCAATGTGGAGTCGATATCCTCCATGAAGAATTGCTTCAAGTAATGAGCATCAAGAGAGTCCCTCTTTCTCCGCGAGGAGATGATATAGTCCGTATTGATATCGTCACCAACGATATGAACCTTACCCTCGAACTTCATGGGATCCACCTACCTCTCTGGGATGTGCGATCTTTCCTTTAATCGCAGCAGTGATTGCTACGGCCGGTGAAGCAAGATAGATATTTGCCAGCGGGTTCCCCATCCGACCTATAAAATTCCGATTAGCTGTCGATACAATATTTTCTCCATTTGCGGGAACACCGTTACCTGTACCGCAGCAAGGTCCGCATCCCGGTGTACCGATGGTCGCTCCTTTTTGCATGAACAGCTGGATCAGCCCTTCCTCCATCGCTTGGAGGAACACCTCACGCGATGCAGGGATAATAAGAAGTTGTACTCCAGGGGCGAGTTCCTGATCTCGCAGAATTTCTGCGACTTCTCGGAAATCTTCCATCCGTCCATTCGTACATGTCCCGATAAACACCATATCTACCTTTGTCTCCTGAATCTCTTCGATTGGTACGCTATAATCTACCGCATGGGGGAGAGCTACTTGAGGGCTTAGTTTCGATACATCCAAGGTAACAACTCGGCTATAGCTGGCATCCAGATCAGAATCTACAGACTCTCCATGTTCAATTCCTCGCTTGCTCAACCATTGATAAGTGGTTTGATCCGCCCTCATTAAACCGCCCTTTGCTCCCATCTCCGCAACAATGTTCGAGAGAACAAATCGGGATTCCATGGTCATTTCCTCAATCACATTCCCATGAAATTCAATGGTCTGATAACTTGCTCCGTCTGCTCCAATCTCTCTGGTTAATGCAATGGCAATATCTTTAGCCGTAAGATCACTTGGCATCTTACCGATGATCTCAACTTTGATCGTTTCGGGTACTTTTAACCAAATCTTTCCTGAGATCATAATAATTGCAAGGTCAGATGAACCAATCCCACAAGCAAATGCGTTCAGCGCCCCGAAGGTGCAGGAATGAGAATCCGCACCGAGTACGATATCTCCAGGGTGTACAAACCCTTTTTCCATCATCACTTGATTGCCAATCCCTTCGCCGGTAGGATAATATTGACAACCATGTTGTTCTGAAAACCTTTTCATCTTTTGATGAAGCTCAGCCGTTTTTTGATTCGGTGCAGGAGAGTAATGATCTGCAAAGAATACCACCTTTTCGGGATTCAAAACCTTATGACCTTGCATTTCATGGAAGTAATCAATAGCCATGGGCGTTGACCCATCTGTTCCCATCACCGCATCTACTTCACAGATAACAATATCCCCGGCACGTGCATCGATACCTGCGTGTTTACTTAATATTTTTTCTATCATCGTTTTGCCAGACATTAATGTTAGCCCTCCCTAGTTAAACCATCCTTCACGGCAGCAATCGTACGCTCAATGTCACTTAAACGAATATCTCCCATATGACCAATTCGAATAAATCCATCTTTGTAGTTACCTAAACCTTTTGCTATAAAAATCCCATGATGTTGCTGTAAGAAGGATTGAATATCATTGGATGTATAGCCTTCTGGCACCTTAAACATCGACACTGTTGGGGAGTACTCTATTAAATTTGGGGGGTATGTCTGAAATCCCAACTGATTCATTTCTTGGCGGAGATAGGCACCGTTACTTTCCATTCGTTTAAAAACATTCTCTTTCCCCTCTAAGGTAAGGAGTTTGACCGCCTCATGAACAGCTGCTACCAAAGAAACTGGAGTGGTCCCTGGAGTATCCGGTTTGGGTTTCGTAACACTTTTCAAGATCTCTTTAAATTCCGTATAAAACTTAGGTAGCGTACTCGTTTGCTCTGCCTTCCAAGCCTTATCGTTTAGAACTACAAAAGCTAATCCTGGAAAACTCATCAGACCCTTTTGTGAGGCTGTTATCGCGACATCGACTCCCCACTTGTCAAACTCGAAGGGAACACTGCCAATCGAACTGATTCCATCAACAATAAGCAGAATATCCCTCTTCTTTGTTAGAGCCGCAATTTGCTCAATCGGATTCAGAATACCGGAAGATGTATCCGAGTGAACGACTGTTATCGCTTTTAGATCAGGGATGCTATCGATCAACTTCACCAGTTGCGATAATTCAACCTCTTCTTCCCAGCTAGCAAAAGCTCTTGTCACCTGACACCCGTATCGCTCCCCAATCTCGGCAAAAAATCCTCCAAATTTCCCGTTGCAAATGGATAAGATCGGATCCCCTTGAGAAAAAAGGTTGGTAATCGCCGCTTCCATCGCTCCTCTTCCTGTCGTATGGACAGGTAAGATCGGCTGAGAGGTTCCAAAGAATGGCTTTAATCCTTCTAGTAACTCCCCAAGCATGATGGCAAAAGGTTTACTTCGATGATGCATCGTCGCCTGGCCACTCGCCTTCTGTACAGATGGCGGTATTTTGGTTGGCCCTGGTGTCATCAGAAGAAGGTCTTGTGCACCAAGCAATTTATTTAACCCCTTTCGCTGCTAGGATTTCGTTGATCTCTGGTTTAAATAGAACTCCGGAATTAATTTCTTCAATACGTTTATGTTCATTTGCCATATGTACTCGAACTTTTTCCAGAACGGTTTTCGCCTCTGCTAGAGGAATAACAACTACCCCATCTGCATCTCCAACAATGATATCTCCCGGCTGAACCGATACACCTCCAGATGCGATGGAATAATTAATCTCGCCTGGACCATCCTTATCACAGCCGCTTGCACAAACTGAGCGTGAAAAAGTAGGGAAGCCCTGTTCCGACAATGCAAGTACATCTCGAACGGCACCATCTACGACAATGCCACCAAGTTTAGCCCCCATCGCAGTTCGACACATCAGTTCACCAAATACAGCGCTCGTTGTATTGCCATTTGTATTCACAACGAGGATATCCCCTGGCTTTGCCACCTCAAGAGCCTTGTGAAGCATGAGGTTATCTCCTGGTCGACATTGTACAGTGACTGCATGGCCAGCTAGCTTCATCTGTCGATCTACAGGTTGAATTCCTGGGTCCATCACATGAAATCTCCCCATTACATCAGCAAGGTTACAAGTTGGAAATTCCTTTAGAGACGAAACAAGAGCTTGATCCCTTGGAGTCTCACTTGAATTAATACGAAAGCCTAGTTTACTCATTTGTCCTTCCACCCCTTTGAAAAAAAATATTCACATTAAGCAATTTATGAAAATAAATTTTCTTATTATTAAGACTATACACCTAAATAGTATTAATTGGCAATATGTTTTGAAAATTTTGTTTCAAAAAAATAAAAGAACAATGCATAACTTGCATTGTTCTTTCGTTAATTAGGATTGTCCGTGACCAGTCAACGGATAGTATACGGTATCGCTCATTTGGTCAATGAGCGTTAATCTTTCCTTCACTTCCTCCTTAAGAGCTGCTGCAAGTTCAGTGCTAAGAGCGTTGATTAAGGACATAACAGGAACATAGGAATTATAGAAACTCATGCTTTCAAACGGACTGATTAAGTAAACATCCGAATACTGGATAAGGGGTGCTGATAGGCTATCGGAAATCGGAAGGATTTTTACGCCGCGATCATACGCCAACTTCGTAAAATCCAGCGTTTGCTGATTATATCTTGGGAAGCTAATACTGATGAGGACATCTCTTTTTGTCATACGCAGCAAGGTTTCCGCTTTCATATTCTCAAGGTTATTCACTAGATTGACATTGCCCAAGATTTGCTCAAGGATGACATAAAAATAGGAAGCAAGCGAGTAAGAACTTCGATAAGCAACGATGTAAACATTTTGTGCCCGAAGCAAAAGCTGCACAACGCTTTCTAACATAGGAGTAGGATTGAGCTTAATAGCTTCGTTGATATTCTCCATGTCTTTTTGGAAGGAGCGCGAAAATAAACTATTGTCCTCAATCCCCATACTGGATTGAAGTCGCTGAGTTGGATTTAAACGTTGTTGTAAATTCAACCGCAAGGCTTTTTGCAAATCAGGGTAACCTGAAAATCCAATTTCAGTAGCAAAACGAGTGATGGATGCAGCACTTACCCCCGCTTCTGCAGCCAAACGATCAATAGTAAGAAATGCCGCGGCATCTTCTTTCTTCAAGAAGAAATCTGCCACCTTCCGCTGAGTTTCAGTTAAGTGATTATATCGATCTCTTATTAATCTAGAAAATTCATCATTAGACGCATTTATATTAAACCCCTCCCCCTAAGAAAAATCTTTTTCATATAATCTAATCATTCACTTTTACAACTAGTCTGTCAAGGTTTTTGAAATTTTTTTTTCAAAGTACACCTTATGATTTTTATGCTCATGGAGCCAAATTGACGCAGATAGCTCCCCTCCCTTCTCATAGATTGCTATCGGCAAAGCCCTTTCGTGCTTCAACTTACGATTGAGGTCAGTCCCTTACCCAAGGGAGTATCCCCGAATTGCTCTTCTCCGAAATCCACTCCAAACGAATCCCCCTCATTCTCTTTAACAGTAAATGGGAAACAGCCGCTTTCTAGACAAATCTACTACCTTCTCTACTTACTACCTACTGGAAGCTTGTAGGATTCTGCCAAAGGTGATGGGTAAAAATCCATTCAAATTAGTGCAAGCCTAAATGCTTGTTCTAGTTTTTTTCATTTAAGGGTGTTT
>NZ_SDLI01000035.1 GCF_004123195.1 Ammoniphilus sp. CFH 90114 | reverse complement strand
AGTATAGTGCGCTGCCAAGCGCACTAAAAACGGCAGTGTTAGTCCAGCCGTACAACCGATGCTCCCTAGGAATATCGGTATTCTGTCACCCATCTGATCCGAAATCTTGCCAGCATGTATGGCTAAAATCAACGGAAAGAATGCAAAAGCAGCCGTCAATAAACCAATCTCAAACGTACCAGCTCCCAGATGAGAAGCGTATAAAGTGATAAGAGGCCTTGTTGTGCTTACCATCGTATGAAAGCTAAGTGTAATAATAAAGACTGTTCTTATTGTCATGTAGTTATACTCTTATCTCTTATTTCAAGCTAATTGATAGGCAAGATTATAATTTTTTTTCGTATACACGTAGCCTTCTAAAATCATTCTTGCAGTACGTACAACCTTAATAGCACATATATGGCCTGCCAAAAAATCTACTTTCGTTTCCATAATTCCAGCAGGGTGTGCCAATCGAAAAATTTCCTGTTTGATGTCTACCATATCAGCCAGAATGGTATCCTGTAAGAAGGCTCCTGCTGTTGTACAGATCGCACCCGTGATCGCAAGGGCTTGGTGAGGCTTTTGCATCGACATCATTCTAATCATGACATCCATTTCTGACGCTTTTCTTTCCGTTCCTGTTAGATCAACGTAGCTCATCGGTGGAGCTATGATCGTCATTTTTGGAACAGCGGGGGATTTCAATGTAGCAGAATTTCTGTCGGAAAATTGGCACATTTCAGCAGCGATTGATCGAATTTCTTCTAATTCATTTAGTTTTTGTTGAGTGTAATCCGAAGGCAATTCGTTGCCCCTCAAACCAATATCCTGCGCTCTTACAAAAACGAGTGGATTCGCAACATCAATAATGGAAACAGGAATCAGACGGTCTTTCGTTTTAATCATGTCAACCGGATTTCCTGTGGGAAAGAGTTTTCCGGTAACCGCTCCTTCTGCACGAGTAAACGAAAGATAAATAGGTGACCCCGTACCGGGAACGCCGGGAATGGAGCAACTTCCATCGATTTTCACACGTCCGTTTTCCACTTCTACTTCAGCGATAATCAGTTTTTGAGTATTCGTATTAAAAATCCTCACCGTAGTAACAGGCTCTTGTGCAACTACTAATCCTTGCTCAATGCAGTACGGCCCTACAGCAGACGAAATATTCCCACAATTACCTTTGAAATCAACCATTTGATTATCGATGCTGATCTGCGCAAAGGTATATTCCACGTCAAAATCTGCTGAATCCGATTTTTTGATAATCGCCGCTTTACTTGTCAACGAATTCGCTCCGCCAAGACCATCAATCTGTCTGCGATCCGGACTCCCCATCACATCTAGTAAGAAGTCTCCCCAATGCGAGCGATTGGAAGGCATATGTTCAAAGTTGATAAACACACCTTTACTTGTTCCTCCACGCATTACAGCTACTGGTACTTTCATTGGTACAACCACCTTTTCTCTGTCTATATTTTAGCAGTCCCGATTCCTATGAAAATATAGTATGATAGGTTCAATAATAAGTAAAATACATGTTTTTTTAAAAAAAAACACAAAAAAACTTATAATCCAAATCACAGAGGTGATGGGTATGGACGAAAAAGATTGGATTGCGATAAGGACTTTATATGAAGAAAAAAATATTAGCCGGGCGGCGGAACGTTTGTATATTTCACAACCGGCATTAACTTACCGCCTGAAAAATTTGGAGAAGGAAATTGGAACAGAATTGTTCTTCAAAATAAAAGGAGGAATAGAGTTTACTTCGGAAGGCATCCATTTAGCAGGCTACGCGGAAGAAATGATCAAAAAGCTGCTAAAAACGAAAGATTATATATTGAATATGCAAAAAGAAGTAAGGGGCACGTTAAGGCTTGGCGTTTCTAGCAACTTCGCACAATATAGGCTTCCTAAAATACTAAAGGGATTTTCCAACAAGTATCCTCATGTTCAATTTAACGTGAATACAGGATGGAGTACAGAAATTATGCAGCTTCTTGATTCCTCCAATGTTCAGTTGGGGATCCTTCGCGGCAACTATGAATGGTATGGAATCAAAACATTGATTCATAAAGAAAGACTTTGCTTAATATCCAAAAAAGAAGTTGATTTAGACAACCTGCCAAAACTACCATTTATTAACTACAAAACCGACAGTTCCTTAAAAAATTTAATTTACGGATGGTGGCATGATCGATTTTCAGAGCCTCCGTTGGTAACAATGGAAACCGATCGGCAGGAGACTTGCAAAGAAATGGTTAAACACGACCTCGGTGTTTCCATTTTGCCAGAAATATGCCTGCAACCAACGGATAACTTGTTTACGTACGCGCTGTCCTACAATAATGGAGAGCCCTTGTTGAGAAATACATGGCTAATGTATAACCAAGATTCGTTAAAGCTTTCTACCGTGAAAAATTTCATTGATTATTTAAATAAAAATACGAATCATCTTTAATAAAAGCACAATAAAATGTGTCCCCCTTGAAAAAACAGATTATAAGTATTTTTTTAAAAAAACCTAAAAAAAAATCGATTTCACTTATTTGTACAATTATATTATCCTTGGAATAGAAAGCGATTACTCATCAGGGGGGATCTATATTCTTACTTTTTTAGGAATTTCCATGGTCGTTGTCTTTACTTACTTAATCATGTCCAAACGCTTATCCCCGGTGGCCGCTCTGACCATCGTTCCGATAGTCTTTGGTGTCATTGGCGGGTTCGGTCCAGAACTTGGAAAGATGATGCTTGATGGATTAAAGGTTGTCGCACCATCAGCTGCATTACTACTCTTTGCCATTCTATTTTTCGGAATTTTGATTGATGCTGGACTGTTTGATCCGCTTATTAGAACCATGTTAAAAATCATCAAAGGGGATCCGGTTAAGATAGCGATTGGAACGGCAGTTATCGCGATGACTGTTGCGTTGGATGGCGACGGAACTACCACTCATATGATAACGATTTCAGCTATGCTTCCGCTTTACCTCAGACTTGGCATGAATCCGCTTATTCTTGCCACCATTTCTTTGCTTTCTGTCAGTGTGATGAGTGGCCTTACGCCTTGGGGAGGTCCCGCTACTAGAGCGATAGCAGCTTTGGGGCTTGATGCTCATGAATTTTTTGTTCCGATCCTGCCGACCATGCTCGCTGGAATGGCTTCGATTCTTTTTACAAGTTATGTACTGGGAAAAAAAGAGCGCAAGAGACTTGGTGTTGTCCAAATTAAACATGCACCAGAGATGGGAGCCGCTTATGCTGAAGCAGCGGTTGCTTCCGCCATAGAAGATGGTATGAAGCGCCCTCATTTAAGATGGGTCAATCTCATGTTAACGCTTACCGTAATGGTCCTACTTGTCATGGGGTTAATCCCCGCACCTGTATTATTTTTGATTGGGTTTGTCATTGCTGCCATGATTAACTACCCAAATTTAGAAGAGCAAAGACAGAGAGTAGCAGCCCATGCGGGCAACGCTTTAACCGTCGTCACACTCGTGTTTGCAGCAGGAATTTTCGCAGGTATTTTTTCCGGCACGAAAATGGTCGACGCCGTCGCAAATTCATTAGTAGCGATCATTCCCGAATCCTTGGGCTCGTTCTTCCCGACAGTCGTTGCCCTGACTAGCATGCCGCTTACCTTCGTTCTATCCAATGACGCCTACTATTTTGGCGTGTTGCCAATTCTTGCTGAAGCAGGAGCCGTCTATGGGGTGGATCCCTTAGAAATTGCAAGGGCCTCCGTGCTGGGACAGCCTGTTCATTTTTTAAGTCCACTGGTAGCTTCGACTCTATTACTGGTAGGAATGGTTAAAACAGACATCGGGGAACTGCAGCGATATGCATTTAAATGGACTGTATTTTGCAGCTTGGTCATGATCATTGTTGCTGTATTGACAGGGGTTATCGCTTAAAATTACCCATTGAATAAATACGGAAAAGGGGATATCCTCCAAACCATTCTTAAATGGCATAGAGGACATCCCCTTTTTTTTAATCCATTGCAGCATTCTTGTTGGCCGCTTGTACAATCATGTTTACAATCCGTTTTGCAAGGTTCATAACGGTGTATAATCGAGTATCATTTAAAAATTGCATGCTTGGCAACGGGTCTATATAATTGACCATTCCTACAATATGATAGTCCCCCACTTGTGGCAACACCTTTTCTAGTGCTCTCCCTGGGACAAGCGGTCCCTCTTTCACGTAAACATGACCGACCTGATCTTGCTCTCCTAAACAAGCATCTATACTAAAAATGAGCGGCTTTTTAAAGCGTTTATTGATCTCTTTTAGAATATCTTCTAAGTTAAAGGCATGCACAGGGTTTTCCAAAGTCCCGTAAATTCGATAAGGCACCTGATTCTCTTCAAGCATCGTCCCAACTAAAGGCCCTAAGGAATCTCCAACAGAACGGTCTGAACCAATGCAAAGAAAGATAATATCTTCATTCTGATAACCGGATGATTGTATAATTTCTTTCATTCTTAATGCTAATTTTTCTACACTTTTATCGTTCGGATCCACGAATATGTCTGCTCCTTTTACTTTATATAAGGAATCCCCTATACCTTATTATACAGGCTATAAAACGTTAGTTAAACTAAAAACCCGGCTTCCCTTACTTACACTTAGGAAACCGGGTTTCACCTTTAGTCGCCAATATCCGCTCGATCCATCCAAACTACATGTGATACACTACCGTAATCTACCTCTTTCCCATCAACCCTACAAATACATCGTTTTTTCCCGCACTGTGATCTTATTTCATTAACCAGTGTTTTGTTAATATTACGTAAAATAACTGTACGTTGATTTTCTAAATAGAGTACAGCAGCAGCACCCTTATGGACCATAAAAAAACCTCCTATTGTGTAAGATCGTTAGGACTATTCTTTTTAACTAATTTCGAAATCAATGGGTAAAGTGCTCCCAAAACAGCTATGAGCAGAATAACACCTGAAATGGGGTTAGTAACAAAGGATGCATAATCGCCATTTGTCACTAACAAATGCCTTCTGAACGTCTCCTCCATCATTTTCCCAAGTACCAATCCTAGAATCATCGCAGAGGGAGCAAAATCGTATTTGGTCATAAAATATCCAATCACTCCGAACAGTAACGCAATCCACACCTGGAATAAATCGTTATCTACCGCATAAGCCCCAACGATTGAGAATCCTAATACAGTAGGTCCTAGCACGGAATAAGGAAGACGGGTCATCAAAGCAAAAATTTGAACTCCTAATCTTCCTCCAATAAAAGCAGCGATACTAGCCAGAAGCATCGAGAAGAAAATAACATATAAAAGTAAAGGCTGCTCGGTCATCATTTGTGGTCCTGGCTGTAATCCTTGAAGAGTTAGCGCGGCTAAAATGACCGCTGTTGTTGGGCTTCCCGGAATACCCAGCGTCAGCATCGGAATCATGGATCCTCCAGCAGCTGCATTATTAGCCGTTTCAGGAGCTACAACTCCTTCTTCTGCGCCTTTTCCAAATTTCTCCGGATTTTTACTGGTTCTCATTTCCACTCCATAACTCACGATGGATGCAATGGAACCTCCTGTACCTGGTAAAATACCAATCATAGTTCCAATTACAGAAGCGCGAAGTACACACCACCGATGGTACCACATATCTTTTAGTTTTAACCCCTCAAGAGGGATTTTGCTGCTCATGTTAAACGATCCACTGCTATTCCTTTCGACGACTTGGGACAGAACCTCTGCAAAGGCAAAGGCCCCGATCATAATCGGGATAAAGTCAATCCCATTCATTAAGTGAATATCACCGAAAGTTAAACGTTCAGCACCTGTCATAGGGTCCAAACCTATAGTGGCTAATAGAATCCCAATACCTCCTGATATAAGCGTTCGAATAGGATTTTTCCTTCCTATAGAAGCAATCAGCGTCATACCCAAAACAGCTAAAGCAAAATATTCAGCACTTTGAATTTTCAGAGCAAAAGCTGATAAAGGCGGGGATAAAAATAACATGACAATAATAGAGAAAATTCCGCCAACTGCACCCGCACTGATCGACAGCCCTAATGCTCGGCCAGCTTTCCCTTGTTTGGTCATAGGATATCCATCCATCGCCGTGACGACGGCTGCAGGGTCACCCGGTGTATTAAATAAAATGGCTGTAATCGCCCCACCATAAGCTGACCCCATATAGACAGCTACAAGCAAGATAATGGACGGTATAATGCCTAAATAGTAAGTAAAAGGCAACAACAGGACGATCGTCATGGATGCGCTGATACCGGGAAGAGCACCAAATATAATACCAGCCATCATCCCTAGAATGACCAGAAGTAAGTTAACTGGCGAAAGGGTGGTTAATAATCCATCTATAAGTAACTGAAAATCCATTCTGCTTCCTCCTTTCTTCTATTAATAGATCCAATAGCTGAATGTTTTTAAGATCTCGATACCTCTTGGGAGCTGAAGATTCAAGAGAGTTCCAAAAACTAAAGTAAAACCGAAAGAGAATACAACCGATCTGGCTGTTTCCTTAAAACTAATACCTCTGCCGAGCAGAGCATATAACGCAATAAAAAATAAAATCGTACAAAGAATAAATCCTAAATAGTCCACAACTAGCAAATAAATAGAAATGGCCGCTAAGATACCCATAAACTCTTTACTTAACTCCGCCGGTTTTTCCGATGAAACCGTTTTATCTCTGTTCGTATACTTTCGAACCGCTTGGTATAAAGAAATCAAAAGCAAAACAGCACAGATCACGATAATCCCTTGAGGAAATCCTGCAGGTCCAACAGGATCTGATACTCTCTCGGTATCAATGACAAGAGACTCTTTAAAAAATAAACCTATTACAACGAGTAGTATGATGTGAAAAATCAGTTCTCCCATATTATCACCTTCTGAATGAAACGAGGCGGTTTTTAGCCGCCTTGTTTTTTATTTTTTCAAGCCTGTTTTTTTAGCGATGGCATCAAAAACCTCGTACTCAGCTTGCCATTGCTTTGCAAATTCTTCCGGTCCTAGATATCCCGTACGGATATCCGCTAAATTTTCTTTAGCAAATTGTTGGTACTCAGGAGAATCATAGGTCTTTTTTAATGTGTCAATTAAGTATTGCTTGATCTCAGCAGGCGTTCCTTTCTTTACAACAAAGCCTCTCCAGGAACCAATCGTTGTCTTATAGCCAAGTTCAACAGTAGAAGGTACATCTTTCAACTCAGCAATGGACTCAATTCGCTTATCGTTAAAGACGACAACCGGTTTCACTTTTCCGTCTTTAATCAATCCTACGGCTGAAATTAATTTATCCAAGTAAACATCTACTTCTCCGCCAAGTGCAGCAGCTTTTACTTCGGAACCGGATTTGTATGGAATAAATTTCACTTTGATTCCGGTTTCAGCAGCTAAAGCATTTAGCGTTAAATCATCAAGGCCTCCAGGAGAAACCCCCGCAAACGTAATTTCTTTCTCATTTCCTGCTTTAACTAACTCTTCAAAGCTGTTGTATGGACTTCCGGCAGGAACAGATAAAACGTAAATATCAGATTGGATTTGTGCAAGCGGTTCAAACTCTGTCATTAACTTGATTTCTTTGCCTTTGCCCAAAACGTCAGCAATAACATGGGAAGGCGTAATTTGGAAAATGGTATACCCGTCATTTTTTTGGCTATGAGCATAAACCATTCCTACTAATCCACCGCTGCCATCTTTGTTGATAGGTTGAACAGGTTGAGAGGTGTTTTTGCTCATTAAGTCGGCAAACTTTCGAGCAAAGGTGTCACTAGCACTTCCTTCCCCGAAAGGAACGACCATTTCGATAGGACGTTGTGGATAGTCAAGTGCCTTTTGACCTGAGGCAGAAGTGTCAGCCGATCCTCCTGAACAACCCACTAAACCGATTGACATGGCCAGGGCAACTACTGCTGCTTTGATTTTCATAATGATAAAACCTCCTAAGTTATATAAATGTCAATTTTGGAAACGCTTACTGTAACCATTGAGTTAGTAGGATGCTGTTTGGAGCATCCTAAAGATTACAACTAACTTATCTCTCCAGAGAGCACTGAGGTAGGCACATAGGCGTAACCATCCATCAATCTTCTCGCCGTACGGCCTATCCCGCCGCGTATTACGTTCCATTCCTCTCCGGCCTTCTCTGCCTGAACCTCAACATAGATCGTTCCAGTTGGATGTCCAATGCGAACTCCGCCCTCATTGGATAGGACCATTTGATTGGGTATCGTCCCAGGTATTTTGACAGCCGATCCTAGAGCAATGGCACCGCTTACAGCAAACGCCCGATGCAAGCTTCCCATGGAGATATACCGTGCAACAATATCAATCTCTTGCTCCGTTACTTTCGTTCCGTTTTCTGTATCATAAATTCTGACGGGAGATACCATAGCAATTTTAGGAAGAGCGTGTGTCGTTGGCGTTACATGGTCAGCCCTATCGATCACACCAATTTTAATACCTGCTTTTACTCGAATTTCCTCCAATGTAGCCATTAAGGTTGGATTTCCATTAATATCGCTTGAAAGTTCTGTCCCGGTTAGTCCAAGCGCCTCTGCACCGATAAACACAACAATATTGGCTGTATCAATGATTGAAACACTAAATTCTCTGCCATCTTCTAATTGAATCGTATCGATTGTGTTCCCCGTCGGCAAAGTCTTCCCAGTGAATGTGCCCCCGGCATCCAAGAAGTTAACCATAATTCTTGATGCAGTCCCTGACACTCCTGCAATATAAAAATCACCATCGTACTGGATTTGCCCATCTTTTACCGGGATTTGAACCTCAATCATTCTGTCTGTATTCGTGTTAAAAATTCGAACGGAGGTCAGCGGCTCTTCCAGATTTACATATCCTTCTTCAGCAGCATATAACCCAACTGCGGATGCCATATTTCCACAGGTTACCTTATAATCAATGACCATTTTTTCCAAACTGACTTGACCAAAGGTATAATTAATGTGGGCATCAGGATGAGCTGGAGGACCAACGAGAGCCAGTTTGCTGGTAAGAGATGTACCTCCGCCAATTCCGTCAATCTGACTATTCCCATTACCAAATATCTTCAAAATTATCTGATCCCTAAGGATCGGAGATTTCGGAAGATCAACGGAACGAAGAATAAGTCCTTTGCTTGTTCCACCCCTCATTAGGGTGCTTGGGATTCTATTTAGTTGTCCATAAGCAAACATCTGTTTATCCCACTCTCCTATTCTAAAAAAAGTAGTTTATTGATTTACTTTTTTAACTATTTAAATTGTATACCTTTATTTGAAATAAATAAAATACTGTTATTTTATAAAATACAATAAAAAAAACTTATGTCTGAACAGGCTGTTATAGCAGTTATTTTGGGGATATACATGCTTTTCAGTGGGAAAACACAATCATCTGCGGCATTCCATCGTATCTTTTTAAAAATCAATATAGTATATCGATAAATATATTAGTATAATTTGATATAAACACTTTCTATCGTGATGCAATTGTAAGATAATATTTTTTTATTTTTGGAGGTTGGGGATAAATGGATAATCAGGATTGGGTGATATTGCATACCCTTTTTGCAGAAAAAAACATTACAAAAACAGCTGATAAGCTTCGCATCTCTCAACCCGCTCTGACATATCGGTTACAGCAGTTAGAACAAGAATTTGAAATTAAAATTGTTCATCGAGGAAGAAGAGGAGTTGCTTTTACCCCGCAGGGAGAGCATCTCGTGAAATATGCGGATGAAATGCTTCTACAATTGCGTAAAACAAAGGAATATCTGCAAAATATGGACACTAAAGTTCAAGGCACTTTAAGACTAGGGGTTTCTAGCATTTTTGCGCGATATAAACTGCCTACTATTCTAAAGAACTTTCATAGCCAATATCCGGATGTTGATTTCAACGTTACAACGGGATGGAGTGAAGAAGTGATCAATCACGTTTACCAACAGAAAGTTCATATCGGAATTATACGCGGGGATTATAATTTTCCATTTCAAAGAAAGCTTTTATTAGAAGAAAACATGTGTATTGTTTCTCAAAAGCAAATTGATATCAATGATTTGCCTAATCTCCCTCGAATCTACTACAATACAGATACATCATTAAAAAAATTGATCGATAACTGGTGGCATGAAAGGTACTCGCATCCTCCACTGATTACAATGGAAGTAGACAAGATGGAAACCTGTAAAGAAATGGTCCTTAACGGACTGGGGTACGCCATATTACCAAACATTCTGCTGAATGAAAATGAGGATCTATTTATTGCAAAATGCACCACACTTGACGGTGTTCCCCTTATCAGACGTACGTGGATGGTACTTAGAGAAGAAGATCTGGAAATCTCGATCATTAAATCGTTTGTAAACTTTTTAGAGAAGTGGACATAAGAATATGTTCAATGAGCTGATCCTATGACGATAATTTCTCCTCATTCGTAAAGAATAAAAAGAGTAGATTTGCAAACGCAAAGTCTACTCTTCTTCTTATTTAAGCTTGTGTACATCCACGTTCCAAACGGCGAGGAAGATAGGGTTCGACGCATTCTAAGAGGAAAACTGCGCCCCCTAACTAACCATTGTATGTAGATCGAGCTATTTTCAACTAAGTGGTCAATCCTCTGAGTACTCTAAATACGTAAATTAGTTCTTCTCGAACACTTTTTTTGCTAGCCCTACTCTGACCACTAGCTAGAAAAGCAGTCATTCGTTCTTCCCATAATTGGTTTTGTTCCTCTCTCGTCATGATAATCCTCCAAAGTAAGTTCTTAGGAGGATTATCTCTGCCTTATGATTAATAGGTGGGTAGAATTTAACGCTTACGATGAAAAAGGAAAACCCGATGCAATGGAATAAACTCATAAGATAATCTCATGATTCCGCTNGGCGACTTTAGGTGGAATAATTGCTATCGGCAAAGCACTTTCGTGCTTTACCTTATGATTCGGGTCAGTCCTCTACCTGAGGGGGTACCCTGAAGTGAGCATGATTAACTGGGGGGTAACGTTTGACGCTCCCATAAATATAAATACAACAAAAAACACCTACTATAGTGTAGATGCCATTTCTCCTTCTATTTGAAATAGATAACTGTAACCTATTTTACCGTTCATTACAATCCAGATTAAATTAAATAATGACCGAAAAGTAATTGCTGTATAATAAAAAATAATAACATTTTTAAGAGGTGATTAGATTGAACCTTCTCACCCTGTACATTGCCATCACACTCAGCCTGTAACGGTTTAAATCATTCTTTGGGGGACTGTTACAGGCTGAGCCTTATCCCAAGGAGTGTGATGGTGATTGAAGCCACAACGAAAAAATCGAAGTCGTTCATATTATCGACATCATCGGAAAAGAGTCTTTCGGCGTAAAGCGAAGCTTGCTAAGAAATTGAAATGGTATGTACCCTATATTGCACAGTTTTCTAAAGGAAAGGTGCATTGCTCCTGTTGGATGTGTTCTAAGAAAACGAATAGAGATGGATTTCCTCACTCACAACTCATTCAAATAGAACGTTTGGACAGCCAACTAAGTGATTATTTTTGTGGAGACGAAGTTTAATCTGCTGCAGTACAGGGGTGAGTTTTAGATTCTCACCCTTGCTCCTGTGTATCCCCGGAGTTCTGATTAGCCAAGATTTTCTTAAGTAATCTAATTTCCGTATGCAGTCCGGTAAGTTCATCCTTTAGTTGTTTTACTTCTTTTTCAAGATTGCTAATCCTATTTGGTTCATCGTAATTACTATTTTCTGTATTTTGTTCCCCACACTGAGGCTTCGAACTAATTATTTCTTTTGTAAACTTGTCCTTTATCAAGGATAATATTTTTACTTTTTCATTTTGGGTAAGGAATTCTATTTGGGTTAGTATGCTTTCTATTTTTACATCTAGCTGGGAAACTCCTACACTTTGATTCTCCACAATCACAGCCACATTAGCTTCTTCTTTGGTAGTTGAATATATTGCCTCTTTGATTTCGGACAAATATCTAGATTCCAACCAATCCCTTGAAAACTCATTGGGAGTAATAATTATCCAGTTATTACCTTCTATCATAGCTTTGGTTTCCTTAAACCAGGTTTCAAAAGCTGGTTTGCTCATCCGATCCTTTAATAAACCTAAAACATCACTCCATAGAAGATTGTCTTGAGTCAATGCTATTCCCCCAATTAAAGAAATACACTTACACATCTGCAATCATGGTTGCATTATACCACAACTAGGCACCTACTTCTAAGCTATCGGCAAAGCACTCTCGTGCTTTACCTTATGATTGGGGTCACTCCCTTACCTCAGGGGGTATCACGAAGCGATTTTTTTCATTT
>NZ_SDLI01000034.1 GCF_004123195.1 Ammoniphilus sp. CFH 90114 | reverse complement strand
TTATACATTGGAGAGAGAGAAATGTAAAATAGGGCTGGGTAAACACTCTTCCAACTCACTACCCCTAAAAAACAACAAATTTTGTAAAAATACCACCACTAATAGAAAATAATGTTATAATTTGTATAGATATGTAATTTAATCTAAGAAGAGCCAAACTTAAGGTGGATAAGTAAAGCCACAGGACCTAATGATATTCAACTATGAAGCTAGTTGCCAACATACAGAAGAGGTATAAGCTTATTCGTCTTGAATAGGCCTTTTTTACTGTGGGAGATTTTATAATAGAAAGAGAAAGGAATGGTGTTCTTGCTGAATCGAACTCAACGTAATTTTAGAAAAGAAGTAGATAAGATCACCAAGGAACAGGAAAAAACCAACAAAGAAACTATCTATTCTTATGTGCAGGGAGATTTCATTGAATATTATACCTCGCCCCAACGCAGAGTGGAGAAAAAAAGGGTGAAGAACCGAGGAAAATTTGTTCGTATTTTCATGATTGGATTTATCCTCTATTGTGCGTATACTTGGATAGATCGAGAGCTGTGGAGTGCTTTGGCAGATAATGTAGCGAAGCTTGTCGTGGAATCCCCTGCGTTAAGTCAAGCACAAAGAGCAATTCCCGCAGTCGTGATCCATCCCAAGCAGCAAGAAGTCATTGACTATCTCCAGTTTATTCGTCAAAAAGATCAGGAAATTCAAGCCCATTTCGATTATGCTCTATCTTCCTATTCGGATGCCTGGGTGGATAGTAAACAGCAGGCTGAGTATCTTCAGAAAACCAGAGAAAATCAAGCCGTTATTAATCAAATTCTTACTCATGTCATGCAAACTCCGTTCCCCCAAGAAATGCAATCTTTTTATGAAGTCGTTGTACAGAAATATAAAAGTATGAGCGAATCCCATGTATATGCCATAACCGCTGTACAAAACAAAGACAAACAAAGTGATAGCCAATTTAGGGTCATTTATAACCAAGTGCAAATCTTGGGACAAGAGCAGATGGTTGAATTAACAAAAGTCTTTGATAATGTAGGGATTCAATGGGAAAAAACAGAGGCAGGTATTACCTATCATTATCTGAAATAAGGTATGCCCTTACGAATAGAAGGAGCAGGCGAGCGGTCTGTAACATCTAACTACGCAGCTCCTAGACGATGAAAGATATATAAACAACCTAAGATCATACTTAACCAATTGGAGGTGGAACCATGATTTGCTATGGTTCCAGTGGGCGAAGGAGATCTGTGAGTATAGGTTGCATGAGCATTTTGAGAGGAAGGGGAGTAGCTAGCCGCCTTCTAGCAAAAATGTACATCTTAAAATTCAGGTATACGACTAATTGACTACATGGTAAAATATACCTAGTTAGTTTTGTTTGATATTTTTGTGCCTTCTCTTGAGTTGAGAAGGTTTTTCCAATTTTAGTCTAATTGCTTTAAGCCATCGGAGGAACAGCTATGTTTTTGCGGTTTTTAAATATTTTTAAAAAGAAGTGTGCACTATGCAGTAAGTCAGCCTCTTCAGCTAGAAAATACTATAACGATCAAGGCAGGAAGATCATAATTTGTCAATTGTGCGTCACCTATGCAGAAAGACGAGCCTTTAGAAGACGTTAAAAGAAAGGAGAGTACAT
This sequence comes from Ammoniphilus sp. CFH 90114, assembly GCF_004123195.1. Taxonomy (NCBI): domain Bacteria; kingdom Bacillati; phylum Bacillota; class Bacilli; order Caryophanales; family Paenibacillaceae; genus Ammoniphilus; species Ammoniphilus sp. CFH 90114. The sequence goes on along the minus strand of NZ_SDLI01000034.1, from coordinate 11,933 downwards.
AAGTGCTATCTCTAAGTGAAAAGAAAATCATTTTACGAGTATTGATGGACGAAAGAAAAAGACTGTTCTCTAAGCATAGGGGAAAAACCCTGGATCTAGCTATATCTTCCATTTCACAAATGATTCTTAACGAAGAGAGAAATCCGGGAAAACACTATGATTCTTCACTAGATTTCAGTACGAGGAAGAAGGGGATTAAGATTGATTACGATCCGATGGTGTAATGGAAAGGATTTTTTAAAACCTCTTTCGATATAGTTCGGCTGCTCGAAAGATTATTTTGGGGAACAGTTAATTATGGAGGATGAACATGGGGAGTTATGGAAAAGCAGCTGGAAGAGCCGTTCAGTATCTACATAGCAATCAATATACACCGAGGGAAGCTTGGAACCGAGCTACTATAGAACTATTTGGCGAAGGGACGTCGAGGCAGCAAAAAGGGTGCCCTAGAGGTGCCTTTCTGGGACTGTGTGAGGAGGGACTTATAAAGGGAGTTGAGCAGGGCAAATATTCTCATTCTCTAAAGAATAAACATTATGCCGTCATGGCTGTTGAACTTCTAAAAATGAATATGGATTTAATAAATGACAAGAAGAAACTATGGAATCTGGTGACAAATGAAAGTGGGATATCTCAAAACCATCAATTGGATGTGGTGATATCACTATGGAAAGAAGGCTACATAAACACTTGGTAGGTAGAAATTATTAACACGAAAGATGAACCCTATCATTTGTTTATTAAGACATCATATTGCTGTTTGGACTTACAAAAAATGTAAGATATTTCTTATACTAATAGTAACTAAAAGAGAGGAACACAGTATAATGTCTCTGTATTTTACCATTTTGTTTTCACTAGTCATAATTAGCTTTATACTCCGAAGTCCAAAAGTGAAAGGTTACATTGGAGAGAAAAAAGTTCAAAGGAAGCTTAATAGCCTTGATCCGAACCAGTACATTACCATAAATGATATCATGATCCCAACGGCTGAAGGGAAGACTAGTCAAATCGACCATATTGTTCTGTCGCTCTATGGTATATTTGTGATCGAAACCAAGAATTATCAGGGATGGATCTTCGGGAAGGATCAACAACAGTACTGGACACAGACAATTTATAAAAGAAAAGAAAAGCTTTTTAACCCCGTGTGGCAAAATAAAGGTCAGATTAAAGCTCTACAAGATCTTTTCTCCGAACTACTGCCTCTTATCATTCGATCATAGTGTTTGGTAATCAAGCAACGCTTAAGGTAGAGTCAAACACCGATGTAATTTATACTTCACAACTCGTTTCTACTATTCTAAAGTATAGGCATGTGACTTTGAACCAACAGGATATTCAATCGATTCATCAGATAATTTTAAGCGCAAATCAAACCGATAGAAAATCGAGAAAGGACATGTTACTTCTATTCACCAGAGTCTGAAGGAGAAAACGTTAAAGGTGGCTGAACTCATATGTCCTCGATGTGAGGGAGAGTTATTAGAAAGAACGGGAAAACATGGTAGTTTCTATGGGTGTTCTAATTATCCGAAGTGCCGCTACACGAAGTGCCACTACATAGCAAAAGAACGAAAAGTAGTAGGGATAGAGTCTTATAAAAGGAAATAGTAATAACTTAGCCTGACAATTCCTGTCAGGCTTTTGTTATACTATTAGTAACATTTTCCTACCATAGGAGGAACAGCATGGCTTTACCACTTTCACTAGCAGGCATATTTAAGAATCGGCAAAAATCATACAAGATGGTCCTCATCCTCTCCATACTTGAAGAAATGTGGACTTCCGAGACCCAAATTCCTCTTCAACGGATAGCCGATCGGTTTGTTTCTTTTTATTTGGACAGAGAAAACCAAGGCCTTCCTATAGATGAAGCACCTAAAAATCTGGCAAGCAGTTGGAAAGAGATGTCGACTTCTAAAGTGATTTCGCTTCTCCAGACTCCTATTCAAGCCTTATCTTCGATACTGATCACGGATTCTCAAAAAAGCTGGGTCGGATTTCGGCCGGATGTATTGGAAGAACTCAGTATGAGTGTTCGAAAGGAGCTCAAACAATATGCTTTAGATGAGATCGACGGCTATTTTGGTGACGTAAAATCTTTCTCTTTAAGAGATCATTTAAGCTATATCCTATCTCATTATTTACAGGCCAAGAGAGAAGCGTTCAAGGAGCATCCTTTAGGTGTAAGGGTAAGGCAGCAAATTCCGCAGGATCTACAATCCTTATCTTTTATTGATCAGAACTATAAGGTTCAAGGGTCCGTAGGCCAAGGAAACTGGGCTAATATTCCCTGGATCGCGATAATGGACAAGCAGATTACAGAAACAACACAGGCTGGGGAATATATAGTCTATCTTTTCTCAGAAGATATGAGTTCCGTCTATCTAACTTTGGCTCAAGGCGTGACGGTTCCGCTTAAGGATAAAGGGAAAAAAGAAGGCTACGAATACCTAGAACAAAAAGTCCGAGAGATGAGAGGCTTACTCCCCCTAGAGTCGTTTCAAAAAGATGACAACATCCAATTGACTTCAAGCGGTATCGGACGTGATTACCAAGTATCTACTGTTGCTTACAAATGTTACACCCTTGACCACATGCCCGAGGAAGCTCGACTCATTTCTGATTTAAAGGAATTGGTGGAGAACTATCGACTTTATGTAGAGAGCAGTAAAAACAAGGAGAAGGTTCAACCCGTAAGCTTTAGATATACGATGGCTTACCTTCACTATATTCAGGGCATACTTCACTATTTGGGCAGTCAATCGCCTAGGACAATTGATATGGATGAACTAGTTACCCAGCAATCTCTTATTCTTAAGAAGGGTGATGATGTTAAGCATCCAAAACAACGGATCCAGCATATCGGAAGAGCCATGGAGGAACTTGGACTCATTCGAATTGAAAAGTCTTCTTATTTGTTAACCGAATTAGGACTTCAATACTATTCTTACTTTAATGGTTCAGACGTTTGGAATCTAACAAACAATCAAAAGAGTATACTGCAAAACCAAATCCAAACCTCCAACGAAGAGTCCAGTAATCTCAGACGAGTAATTCTCTTGGCAGCTAACATCACGAGGAAGCTTCAGCGTTTTACCCTAGATATATTTCAAGCTGAGTTCATTCCTGCTATGGAACTGGAAGAGGAGTGGGGAGACGTCACGCAAACGAATCGGGCCAAATTTATGTTAAATTGGCTTCAAGAGATGGGTTATATAGAAAAAGTAGAAAATGCTTATACCTATATTTATGAAGAGGATAAAGCCATGGAACATCCGATAAACGTTAATGAACAGTTGTCCAAAATTAAAACCTTTATTCTCCAAAGAGGATTCTACTATCCTGATAACATGATAGAAAACTTTTACCTATCCCTCAAGACGAAGCCCTTTGTGATTTTAGCAGGAATCTCAGGAACCGGGAAAACAAAGCTGGTAAAACTCTTTGCCGAAGCCATGGGTGCCAAAATGGAGCTTATTCCTGTTCGACCAGACTGGAGCGATCCTACGGATCTGCTTGGTTATCGTGATTTATCAGGCCATTTTCGAGAGGGAAGGTTAACTCAAGTCTTGTTAGAGGCACTACAGCCCCAGAATAAAAATCAAATCTACTTTGTCTGTTTGGACGAGATGAACCTGGCTCGGGTCGAACATTATTTTAGTGATTTTTTAAGTGTCATGGAAACGGAGAGATGGGAGGGAAGAAGGATCATCACAGATACCCTTCTATCAGGTGAAGAGAACCTGGGCAGTATTTATATCCCTGATAATGTCTATCTAGTTGGGACGGTTAATATGGACGAAACCACGCATCCATTTAGTAAGAAAGTATTGGACCGAGCCCAAGCAATTGAATTTAACTATATAAATCTCAATTCGTTTCCTGATGATGCTAGAGAAACGAATGAACAAAGACCGATGCGAGTGGTAAATTCTTTTCTTATGCGAGATTATCTCACGCTGGAAGATGCCTATACAAGTTATCCAGAACTCATCAAGGGTACCACAGAAAGACTCGTAAAAATGAATAACATTCTGGAGAAGATCCATGCCCACGTAGGGTTTCGGGTACGTGATTCGATCTGTTTTTATATGGTCTATAATGAACGATTTGGATTAATGAGCGAAAAAGAGGCCTTTGACCTGCAATGGCTGCAAAAAATACTTCCCCGTATTCAAGGGAGTAGCTCCTCAGTGAAGAGGGTGTTGATTGAGTTCATGCAGCTGGCAACCGGCCAACGAAGCAACATCGAGGAAATGATGAGTGATGCATCCGAATTACTCACTGTGAAGACGGATGCTCCGTATCCGCAAAGTGCCCGAAAAATCGCCTATATGCTTCGGAGGTATGAGGAAGATGGATTCACTTCATTCTGGCTATCTTAAACAGGATACCGAGCTTCTTCGGATTGAGACGAATCTATTTGATCTATACGTTCAAGGGAAGCCATTTCATCCAACCGTGGAGTCCTTACAGCTTCATCGAGATGAAACGCAGGAATGGGTGGAAGCCACTTGCGAAGTAGTAAAGGTTGGCTATCCCATTGAACTAGAAAGGATCCAGCTGTTTTCCCCTGTTCATCATCAATTAGTGGAGCTTGGCAGAGAGAGAATTCTGCCTTGCTTTTACGAAAATCAATCCTATCAGCTTGTTATCCAACGAAAGAGTGTGAAGATCATTGACTTCCACCATGACAATGTCCTGCTTCGCCAAGCGATCAAACCTTTAGGAAAGGACCTGATCACGGGAGTCTTAAACTTTCAAAATGAAGTCGGATATACCGAGCTCATCATCCTTGTTGAAGGTCAACGTGCCCTTGAAATCCGATTAGAGATATTTCCATCCAAGATGGATTATAAGAAGGACTATCAATTGATCCTGCAAGATGTAAACGAACAGATCTATAACTTATCCTTTGACTTTCTCCGAAAAACCTATCAACTGACCGGTCTGAAGGAAACTAGGAATCAAAGCTTAACAGAGTTTCTCGCTATCTTAAAGCAGCTCTTTGATCAATTGGTACAATCAGTAGAAAGACTTCAAGCAGCACCCCATCATCAATTAACTTCTGAAAAAAGATGGGTCGGTGCGGATCGTGTAAAACGAGCGGGAAAAGAGAATGTGGCAGCTTTGGCCAAAAAGCCCCATGTACTTGTTCCCAATCAACAGCATGGGTTAGTACATCTAAACGGACAAGGATATACTCCAACCAAGTTGATCGAGAGGAAAAGACGGATAGACTTTGATACCCACGAGAACCGTTTTGTACGATGGGTGCTTGAAAGAATAGACGTCAAGCTCAAGCAAATCCAACTGCGGCTAAATGATAAGCAGCGAACTCAAGATCCCTTTTTGCACAAGAAAATCGAACAAATGCGAGGACAGATTCGAAGATTATTACGGTTTGACTTTCTTTCCAGTTCAGGAGAGATGAAGCAAATGTCTGTTACCCTCGTATTACAAATGGCACCAGGCTATCGAGACATTTATCGTAGTTATTTGATCTTGATGAAAGGGTTGTCCATACAAGGGGACCTATTCCGACTGTCTATGAAAGACATCGCTCAATTGTATGAATATTGGTGCTTCCTTAAGATTCATAGTCTACTTAAGGAGAAATATGAGCTGGTAAAACAGGACATCATTCGAGTTCATCGTCAAGGTCTATTTATCACCTTAGATAAATCGAAAAAAGCAAGCGTCACCTACCGTAATCCTCATAATGGAGAAACCTTTACCTTGTTTTATAATGCACTGCCGTCTGAGGATAGTCGAGACTTTCCTACGCTTCCTCAGAGGCCGGACAATGTACTCACACTGAAAAAGCAAGATTCAGATGTGATTTATAAATATGTCTTTGATGCCAAGTATCGGTTAAACCCTGCTTACCAAGGGACGCCATACTTTGAACGATATCAGTCACCGGGCCCAGAGGAAGATGACATTAACACCATGCATCGCTACCGAGATGCTATCGTCTATCAGGAAGGCCGTTCCGGGGAGTATGAGAGAAGTATGTTTGGTGCGTATGTGTTGTTTCCTTATCCTAATGAAGAAAAATTTGAGGAGCATCATTTCTATAAGAGTATAAAGAAGGTAAACATCGGAGCGTTACCCTTCCTTCCCAACTCAACTAGGCTAATGGAAAAGTTCCTTGATGAGCTGATCCTAGATAGTCCCGAAAAAGCCTATGAGAGGGCGACGAGACCTCGTGGAACGAAGGAGTACTATCAGGATAAATTGAGTGGCAAGAATGTGTTGATTGGGTCATTGAGGGTTAAGGAACAACTTGGTATCTGTCTAGACAATCAAATCTATTATATGCCTCTAAAGAATCTAATGGACAAGCAGCATATGCTAAGCAATCTCGAATTTATTGGATTGTGTCAATCGAGACGTATATTTGGTGAACGGAATTCCGGTATTCACTGGGTGGGGAAAATAGAGAAATGGAATGTGGTTCCTCGGGGTGAAATTCAGGAGCGGGCAGCAAGAAGAGGGACAGAGGCTGAGCTCTATGTTCGATTCACAATTAGTAAGTGGGAAAAGAGAAGAGAGCCGATTGAATTAGGGGGATATGGTGTATATACTTTCCTACTAACATCTAAATATATGCTGGACCGAGCTAAGGAGATTGCGGAGTTAAGGTTAGAGACGGAAGAAGATTTGGTAGAGTGGCGCGAGAAGAGAAGGATGGGGAAGGTGAAGGTGGAGTTGGATCGGGAGGAAGTGGATTTGGCGGAGAGGGTGGTGGGGGTTAGAGTATACGATTAGGATAAATGGGTTTATATAGAAGGTGGGTTTTTTCACTTTAAATACTTGTCAAGTGAAACTTGCAATAATAAAAGTGTATAATTTTATATGTAATATTTGGATAAATATTAGATTTATATGTTAAGATAAACTTAAATAATTATGCCTCCTCGCTATTCGCTGTGGGTAGCTAGTTTTTAAGGCTTGGCGGGCATGATAGGCTGGTCTGCCTGATGAAGCCAATAGCTGTCTGCGTTCATAAGGAATCATGCCGGCAGAGGCTCCATGTCAAGCCGCCTAGCAAATTACTTTTCAAAACTGGTGTACCCATACTAGATAGCGAAGAGCGATATATAAATTCTTTACTTTTATATGTCTTTCTAAGGACAAATGATTGCTGATAGGGGAAAGGAAAAATGACTACCATATATGTAAACCAAGTTTTTGGTGTGAGTAAAGATATGGTCTTAAGTTATGTTGAGCGAGAAGAGGTTGACGTCGAATTCAATAGAGCAGCAGCAAGTGATAAACATATTGTTGTATATGGTTCTTCTAAACAAGGTAAATCTGCTCTTGTTCAAAAACATATTGCAAAAGAAAACGCAATAACAATTGGTTGTACTCCAAGAATGACTACGAAAGATATTTATAGCTCTTTACTTAGACAGATTGGGATTACTATAGAAAGCTCTAAAGAAGAAGTAAAAGGTACCAATGGGGTTGTTTCAGTGAAAACAGGGTTTAAAGCGATTATTCCTCTATTTGGTCAAGCCAATACAGAGGTAAAAGGAGACATTGGCGGAAAGACTGAATAAAAGATGGTTTTAAAAACAATTGAATTTAATCTTGAAATTGCTCAAGATATTAGTGAAATACTAAAGGGAAGTGATTTTACAAGGTTTGTTATTCTTGAAAACTTTCATTATCTAAATGAAGAGGTTCAAAAGGAATTAGCTTTCGATCTTAGGTTATTCCAAGAGAATGGTCACAGGTTCATAATTCTGGGTATTTGGAAAGAAAAAATAGATTAATCCAATTTAACGGAGACCTAGTCGATAGAATTGTGGAGATACCGGTAGAGCCGTGGAATTATGATGATTTTGAAAAAGTAATATTAAAAGGTAATAGAGAACTAAATATTGGTTTCTCGGATAACATTGTTGAGAAGATAAAGGGTATATCTTTTGGTAATATAGGAATAGTTCAAGAGCTTTGTAAAGAGACTTGTTACGCAGCGGGGATAGAGATAAAGCAAGATGAATATAAGGAGATTAACCAAGATGAATTCCTTAAGCTAGCTGTAGAATTAAAAGCTAGCCAATGCCCGCTTCGGTGATACCCCCTCAGGTAAGGGACTGTCCCTCACTAGACTAAAGTGAATAGTGTTAAAGAGTTTCGTTATTTATACAAGGTAAAGCACGAGCACTTTACCGTTAACGATCAACATGCGTTACCCTACGAAGATTTATCCTTCACTCCAAGATACTTCTTCAAAGCATCCTGCAGTAAATGGGAAAAATTTACGTTGTTTTCTTGGGCTAAATCATCAAGCCACTTTGGAATGGTCAATGTTTTCTTTACGGCTTTATTTTCCATGTCATGACGAAACGGAGGCATCCATGCTTCTACGAGTAATACGGCTTGATTTCTTTCTGCTGCAATGGATTTGACTTTTGAAGGTTCTGGGATCAGCTCGCCTTCCTGCTCCATACCGTATAGGTGCAGAGCCATTGCTTCCTTAGCCTTCCTTAGTGCTTCTTCTTCGGAGTCTCCGCAGGTCAGGCATCCTGGCAGATCTGGAAACTCTACAGAGATTCCATCCTCGGCATAATCCAATAATGCGGGAAAAATATATCGATCCTTCATATAAACAACCCTCCAGTGTTACTATAAATTCACGTTCTTGAAAAAAATCTATTCCTCAATTCCAGCTTGTTTTAAGATACTTCTCTGTGTTCTAAGGGGAAAGTCCTTTTTGGGATGAGGGATCGTCAATAGTCCAGGCTTCGTTGGGTGTTTGAACTGGTAGTGTTCACCTTTTACCCGAACTAGCTCCCAACCGTTTGCTTCAACTAGCTTCATAAGTTCACGTGAAGAATATGCCTTCATTTGCCCGCTCCTTCTTATATTATACTAATAAACACGTATAATTACACGTGTTGAGAATAAATAATCAAGATTGTAGTTAGAGAGAATTATTCGCTAGATTGGGTAAAGTGAGCAAATATGTATGCTGAAGAGAAAAATGATAAGAAGAGTGTTTAGGGAAGTGCATGATAATGGATGTGAAAGCGAGGTAGTCAAGCGGTTCATCAAAGAGTTTTAGTACGTTAGAATGTAAGTGTGTCTGGAATATACAGGTTCTATCAAAGCATAATGGATCACCTCCGGTTTTTGTACATTCATTTTAACGCAATAAAAGTAGGGAAAGTAGATACATTTTAGTATTTGTCCAAACTTGGTCTTACAAGCTAAAAACCCTATCCAGCCTTAAGTGTTAGATAGGGTTCTATTTGTTTATTCAGTTAGGGTCTCCACCAACTAAGTCTCCTTCTGCCAACCATGAATCGCCTGGGTCATATCCGCGATCGAGGAGGTCAAGGCTTCCATCTTACTTTCAACCCTAGTTAAGAGGTACCAGGAAACAAAGATGGGGAAACCCAGATTGCCGATCAGCGGGATCAGGTCCAACTGTTCCATGGGTTTCCCTCCTTCATCTGCCGCTTCTGAACTACGTCGAGTTACACCTTGCTCAGAAGCAATTGTAGTCCCCTTTAGGGGCTTTTTAAGGCCTTAGGGCTTCATTTGTATTATTCTTCTACAGCAAAGTCGGATACAGTGCGTTGAGTGATTCCAGCATCCTTAATCGATGCGATGTCGAACAATTGACCGATCGCAACGACAGCGTCCATTTGGGTTTTGACCGAAGCAGAGGTTAAGTCTGCTTTTGGAGCAGGGACATCAAGCTTTAGCGTCTTGCCGTCCATCTTGTTGAAGTAAAGGGAAATCACGGATTCGTTAAGTTCACGAGGCATGTGGGGCACCTCCTTTCGTTAGAGGATCAAAGCGAGGGTCAGTCTGGGGAATCGTGAAAGGGATTAAGCGATGACTTCGATGATCTCTTGTGAGTTAGTCAAGATGACTTGGTCTAGAGGCCACTGGGAAAGAGCCGCGATGGCTTGTCCAAACGCGTGGACGTTCTCCAGGGTAGCATTCGCGGCATTTACGTTCTTGTAGATGCGGCTCTTGCGAATCGTCTTGCCCTGTTCGTCCATTCCTGCTGCGAAAATGAGCTTAATTTCTTTGACGTCTTTAGTTGTTAGCATGTTGTTCACCTCCTCTCTTTGATACTTTTATTCTATCATCTTCCATTCAATTTGTAAACAATTATTATATATATTTATTAATATTTGAGTACAAAATCTATGGAGTGGGAGATCCCGTGAGGTTGACTTTTAGATCTATCTCGTCCCACTGGACGGTATACCCCAAAGCTTCTGCCACTTGCCGACTTCGGGGTATACCCCCTCAGGTAAGGGACTGACCCCTTTACAAGGTAAAGTGCCGAGCGCTTTGCCGTTGGCGAACATTTATTTCTTCTTCCGCTTTTTGCCGCTCAAACTGATTTCACTGATCCCAAAGATCCAGTTCATGAAAGAGTATCCTTAAATCTTCGAAACGGCTTAATCAACCTCACTGTTAAGCAATTGATTCATATGATTCACGATAAACGATTTAGCACTAGGATAAAAATTAGGCTGATTAAGGCAAAGATAAGGAGTTTCGGTATATTTGAGTATCACTTTCGGGGTGCCGTTCTTAAATAGTTCATGATAGAATAAGGTGGGTAATTTCGTATTCATAGAATAATAGTAAGGGGAAAATGAATTTTGAAAACCGTGACAGCAGAAAGTAGTCCTTCATTGATTATGGCTTTAACAAAGGAAGTTCCACTGGAGCATGGTCCAGATCTTGTTTCTTCGCTTCCCGGTCAATATATCGGAAAGGTATTAGAAAAATTGGATCACATAAAGCCTTTAACAACTGGAAATATCCAGTTATTAAAGTGCAATCCTTGCGGAAAAAAGGGAAAATATGATATTGGCATGATTGCTTTTGATATCGATAGGTACTATAAAGATGCGAAAAAACATGGTTCTAGTATCATGGAGAACTTGGATGCGTATATCCAGACAACCGGTTATTTCCGCTGCAAGCATTGCCACTCGGCAGGAGATTGGACGTACTCATCCGACTTTTTGATAGAGATGACTTCCATGCTTCTTATGCGTTCGGTGAATATGGAGAATCCCCGTCTTCATTTTGGGCCGTTGGGCCTTTTTGACGGCAGCAGGCACCGGTTTGCAACGGATTCTGAAGAATACCTGCTAAAGAAAATTGCACTACACGAGGACAGCCTTCTCTGGAATAAGCTAGGGAATCTATATAATAAGGGTGGAAGACCTGAATTGGCAACAGCTGCATTTGAACAATCGATCCGTTTAGATCCTGCTCAGGTGGAATCCCACTTTTCATTAGGGCAAATTCTTGAACAGGTCCATGAATATGAATGGGCAGCTTATCATTTTCGACTTACCCTATGCTATGGAAGCAGCTATAAAGCCATGGATGCCATAGATTTAAGGAAGATGCTTGCCTGTGCGTTGGACTATCTGTTCAGTATTCATACGAAATCGGAAGGAACGATTCAGCTTATACCGACTGGGGAGGAACTCAAAGCGGCAAGGTGTGGAGAGGTTATTGAAGACATCCAAGAGGAAGAAGCATGGATAGAGTGGGACGTAGTCCCTAATCAACTCGAATCCTTTTTTCCGATTGCTGAAATGTACATGGGGGAAAGAAGGAAAGAAATCCCCTTTAGACTTCGGACGTTAGACAAGCATCTGAGGCCAGTGCGATCTACGCCCATAAAAAAGAAGAAAAAGAAACGGAAATAATTATCGATGAGATAAAGATACCCCCTGAGGTAAGGGACTGACCCCAATTATAAGGTAAAGCACGAAAGTGCTTTACTGATAGTAACTACCAAAGAAGAAGCTAATGTGGCTGTGATTGTGGAGAATCAAAGTGTAGGAGTTCCCCAGCTAGATGTAAAAATAGAAAGCATACTGCTCGCTTCGGCGATACCCCCTCAGGTAAGGGACTGACCCCAA
>NZ_SDLI01000033.1 GCF_004123195.1 Ammoniphilus sp. CFH 90114 | reverse complement strand
AAAAAAAAACCAAAGTACCTCACCAACAATTGGTGAGGTACTTTGGTTGCCCTATGGCCGCTCTTCTAAAAATTATCGTATCACACCACGCCATTTTTTCCAATTACTGTTTGTTTATCATCATATAATCTATATACAACGATGTATAGAGAATCCTCTATTCCCCCTTTTCCCCAACGTCTCAGCATCCTCTCAGCCGTCTTACATTAGGAACTAAGTAACGAAGTAACCCCGTAACTCAGTAAATGGATGTATAAAATCAGGTGACAGATAAGCAAAAGAGACGACCTATGCAGACCCTCCTTGAAAAGACCCCTTAAACCGCCTACGCTTCAGTTCAATAATTGAGATTCCTTCCTCACCTTTGACCCATTCTTCAAAAGATTGGAGACTTCGCTCAGTAAAGCTCACTACAATACGTTTCATTCGATTTACCTCCCTAGATACACCACGTAAAGCTCCGTCCTATTAACTCCGTGACCCAATTGATCCATGACTCGATCCATCGTCTCAATAGTGGACTTGTACAATTCACGATCCTCTACACCGTAATCCCTACGCTCTCCAGCACGGATATTGTCTATGATAGTATCTCTCATTTCGAGGATTCGCTCGGGTTCAATCCCAAGTTCCTTAGCGGTCTCCTTAGCGTATTCCTCAAAGTTTTCCCGAGCGTAGGTATGTCTTGTGGAGTGGAATCCTTTGAGTTCAAGTTCCGACTCCTCACACGCTTCCCTGTATGCTTTTGTCAACGAATCCCGTGTCATGTCCTTGAACAGCCGTTCCTCGGGATTCCGCCCTTCTTTCAGCTGCTTTAGCCAATCACGGTGCTTTGACATGTCAATCCGTCTTGGTCGAGCTGCTTTCGTGGTACCTGGATCACCTTTAAATTCGATGTAACATTGTCTCCGAGTAATGACGATATCCTTAACTTTGATTGTACAAGTTTCACGTAAACGGGTTCCTGATCGGTACGACAGTTCAGCTGCATCCCGTTCTTGACCAGTCATCTTAGATAAGATAGAATCCTTTTCCTCCAGTGAGTAGGAACGATCCTTCGCCACATTCTTCCCTTCGGATAGACGTCCACCCGAGCTAAAGAAATCCAGTTCCAGCTCGGCACCTTCGTCCTTTAGTTGCTGGGTGATCCCTTCTTCAAGTTTACGGAGACTTGTTTCGATGTTACCTAGCGTTCCTTTCGTAACCTCTTCCTGCCTCGTTTCCAAATATTCTTCATACATAGATCGGTCAATCTGTCGGATATCATCTATCCCGTATTCCTCCCGACACCACTTGGAAAACTTAACGGCATCACCAAGACAATTCTTCATGTGCTTGATGGATCGTAACCCCTTATTACCTTCTCCCTTAAACTTCGCCTCCCGCTTCGAGTGACCAAATTTTACGATGGATTGTAAAGCGGTCACACATTGATAAGTAACGCTTCCTCGCTTAGCCATACCGTTCTCCCCTTCCGTCTGCTATGTTACTTAGGTCGCTTTTGACTGTCCTGCGACGGCTAAAAGACAAAACCTAAGCCGCACCCCTTACAGGGTAAGGGGTGCTAGTCGTTATTCGTACTGTTCAGGTACTCGTAGTCCCGTGCAGAGCTTGTCTGTCCTTCGGACTCCTAAACGACTATGTACAGTGGGTCTACCTCACGACGGTGGGTACAGGCTACCTACTCGCACACCAAGATTGGCGATATATCGTAGGATTTTCTCGGAGTAATGACATCCGACTGTCCAGCATCTATGCTATCAATACCTTTCGGCACCCTCCCGAGAGAGGAAACGGATACAAGATCAACGTCGATCCAGCAAAGATGTAAAGCTAATATGTAGTTGTGTGTGATACCGGTAAATCTACGCCAATTGGTGCGGGTATGGATTGGCGTAGAGTAACCAATCGTAAGCAAGTGACTAGAGCGACAATGTGACTATTCAGTTGTTTACCTTTCATGATCCTTACCCAGCGACATCCGATAGGACATCCATGCGCTCAGCACGTGACGGTACCCGATGTTATTGCTTGCTCGGATATTCGTATTCCTTTCAATTCATTCCTCTCCTTCCTTTGTGGTGTGTGTGGTCTAGTTAAACGGAAACACAAAAAAGACCCACGATTACTCGCGCGTCTTGGAAACTTCTACGTCTAATTGTATGACCAACCCTAATTATATTGGACGACCATAGATTAGCGACTATATATACTATCAATCCCAATATACCTTTACTATCACTGGTACAAAGGAAAAAGAAACCTGCTTTTAGGTACTCATATTGTCTGTACACATCCTAAATACTCAACGTCATCAGCAATACTATTCCCTTTCTTTGCCCTCATGCAATCTAATCTACAAGATTAACATGTACACAACCATCATCCGCACCATTCGTTACCCTTAAGATAACTCCGCTACGTTTAGGTTTAGTCAGTATCATCGTTCTAATTACCGTACATACTTGACCCTAACGTCGGTACTTTGACTAGTATGTTTCTAAAATCTACCTTTATTTTAAAACAGATCACCCGTTCCCGTCAATACACTAAATCCTGTCCTACAGCTCCAGTATAGTATCCATTGGTTGTAACTAAATATAGTTTCTATTACTAGTAACATAAGATAAAAAAATACTACATAACTCTAAAAATCTTTCAATTGCTACATTCTTTAATAGTTACTAAATCTAGAATCTAGTTGTAGTACGATCCATAACATAAGATTTTGTTAAGCCGGAATACTGGGGAAATACTTTTGTGACATGCAGACCCAAAGCTTCAGAGATGAGATAAGCATTATCAATTTGTGGTTTTTGTTTCCCACTACAAATTTGAGATATGGTTTTTGTACTTAGTCCAGTAACAGCAGCTAGCTCTTTCTGTGATATATCCCTTTCCGCTAATATAACCTTAAGCATTGATGTCCCCATGCAGAGAATCCACCCCGATTCTATAAATATACTAGAAATACTAGAATATATATTCAGAACTAGTATCTTAATCTTCCAACCAATTATAAGGATGGTAGGGAGCAGACGATTGAGGAGTTCCCAAACGCTCTTCTAGAGCAGCACGTTTACGATCAATACGTCTAGGAATTGTAGTAGGTGTCCAGTTTTCAGAGATCGCCCTACGTAGAAATGCTAAAGGATTGCGAACTGGTCTCGGGGAGGAACGCAAAATAAGAAGCAACTCCAGCGCTCTCCGAAAGTCAACCTCACTTAAGAGATCTAGCAGGGAATCATCCGGATAGGTTAAGGTAGCAACTTGATAGGCAAGGATAAGACAAGTACGGTGATCAGAAGAA
This sequence comes from Ammoniphilus sp. CFH 90114, assembly GCF_004123195.1. NCBI lineage: Bacteria > Bacillati > Bacillota > Bacilli > Caryophanales > Paenibacillaceae > Ammoniphilus > Ammoniphilus sp. CFH 90114. Next base: position 10,316 of record NZ_SDLI01000033.1, on the reverse strand, counting down.
GAAGTAGACATCGGAAAGAACCTCCTAAGAGTAAGATAACAAAAAGATACCATGGAAAGAGGAGAACACAAGGCGGCCCGCAGGTGCGGGCAAGGTTGTTGTCCCAGAGGTCTGGGGCGAGGTCGCTTTAGGGTCAAAAGAAAAGAGAGCACGTCTACATTCTATATCCTTTACCAATAGGACACAGGCTACGCCCCCTTAATATAAAGGGACAGACCACTACAAACTTTTTAATAGATGTTTTAGTTGGTCTACTCGATAGATTGATACACTTAACAGATTAGCTAAATCTTTACGTTTTACCTTTGGATTTTCCTCTATGGCTCGCTGCAATATTAGCAATTTATCCTCAGTCTTTTCCTGCTGTGCTTCAAGATACTCATCCCGTGGCTTAACTCCTTCAGTTCTTCTCTTCTCCCTCTTTGCAGCCGTATTTCTCTGGCGCTTAACATTATTTCCAATCACACTAACTAATTGGAGTTGCTCTTCCTCTGTAATATCTAACCATTCGATAATGGTTTCGTTTTTGAGGTTGTAACCAGCACCAGGATACCCTTTTTCCTTTGCAAGCTTGTCAGCCTTTTTATCATTCTTAAGCAACCAAGCTTTTTCAGCACTTCGAGTAGCTCGGGTAACTTCTTTGTCACTTAACGGTTCCTTAAACTCGGAATTTAAACTGAGTGTCTGATTTAAAGCATCTTCTGGGTCACCAAGAAAGCAACAATTCCAGTAGCGGTATAGGAAGAGCGTCGTTTCGCGGTAGCCCTTCATATCGTAATTGCGTATCTCACATAATTTTACTAAATCAAGTAATCGAGCATGATAGAGTCTATGAATATTGTAAATTTGAACTACCTTTTTTTGACGTCCCTTTGCTTTTTTATTAGGGTTGTCCGGAATGTCCGGTAAATACTCCTTTTGTAGATCACGCAGAACATAGTGATAATCATGACGATATTGAACGACCACTTCCGTACCGGTTTTGGAGTTAATACTTCCAGCAATTCGAAACACTCGAGCTGCATCTAGTGCTTTTGTATCTCCACCTATACCCTTCAATTGCTCACAAAAATAGTTTTGAATGGCTTGCCAAAGTGGTAAGGCTTGATGAGGTACTGGTTCTATCAACCAGACCAGGACAATGCCACGCCCTGAAAAAATAATCAGATTCGGCTCCGGCATGATTTCTCCAAAAAACTCATGGACTAACTTACCCATCACCCAATCGGTGTCGTAATTAAGTAAGTAACAATCCACATCTACATATAAAGATCGTAATTGCCTTATGTGCTCAATACGTCGTAGTGGCTTATAAAATGTATTTTGACTAAAATAAACATCCTCTCCAATCCACTTAGACAATTCAGGAGCCAATTCCGCGGGCCGATAGTGATATGACTTGAAAACATTTTTTTCTTTTTTAGCAACCGTAATCCACCCATCGGCGCATTGATGATGATGAAACCACGCATGATATTGTGCATTTTGCAGTCGCTCTGTTTGATCGTTTACCAGTTTGTTTAACAGCATGTCAAAAAGAACTCCTCTCTATAGAGCAGTCCATTCCACCGCGCATTCCCTTTATCCCTTAATATGTAAGTCTTAGTAAATTACACTTTTACCAACTACATTAAAAGTGTATACTTAATTAAAGACTCATCTATGTTTTTAATAGAGTCTTCAATGATATTTACATTATATTTACATTGATTTTTTGTATTGCAGACTTTACAATTAAGGTAACTATTTGATTACATATGTCTTTTTTTTCGGAAGTTCAGGCGGTGGGCGCTAGGACTTCTCTTTTTTTTGTCTTTTTTCTTTATCTATTATTCTATCAAATCTAGAAGATTTAATATATACCAGCCGACAATCTTCTGTATTTTTTGCAAAACGACCAAAGCCTACATCTTCGCTTTAAAAACAGCATTGTATTTAATCGTAGGCTTCGGATCCCAACACAACGATCATCAAAAAAATATAAAGGAATTTGCATCTTAACAAAGAATTGATTTATACATGTGAATCACAATTCCTTTCGAAACCAACAAAAGTGACTCACCAATGATTAGTGATTCACAAGTAAATCACCTAGAATACAAACAAAATGATCAACATGTGATGAATGAGTTACATGTGAGTCATCGATATCAGGAGGATTTGGCCCATGAGCGAAGAAAAGAATTATTGGCGTATCATAGACTTTGCGGCCCAAGTCGGGAAGCATTACAACACCGTTGATTCCTGGTTTAAAAAGCTCGAGGAGAAGAGGATTCACTATATACAACGGACTACTGAGACTGATGAAAAAGTCTATGATCAAACTGATCTTATGATTGCTCAACATATTGTTACATACCGAGAGAAGAAGTGGTCCTTAGACTCAATCTTTGATGATCTGCCAAATCATTGTGAATTGCGACCATTTCCAAATGATGAAGTAAAGAATGAATCACATGTGATTGACATGAAGGCTATTACAACAGAGCTATCTAATATATATGAGCAAATAGCTATAACAAGGTTTAATCAAATGAGGGATGAGTTAACACATGAACTAAAAAAAGAAATTTTGCGATCTATACCTCAGCCACCTAGCCGTCAGGAGCGAATTACTGATTGGATCACAATGCAACGGATCCAGTCTCACCTGGAATCAGAAGCAATCGATCTATGGATGGAAAAACCTGATTCAGATCGTATTAAAAAGGCTTGGTTTGGACTAAGAAAAGAGGAAGACCTCAACAAAAGGGATCAATTTATAAAAAAATATGTAGCCTCTCATCTCCATGATCGGTTACAGAAAGAATTTTATAATGACGGGGATGACCATTAATGATATGTGATTGTGGCGGAATGCTGTTTGTAATACGTGTGGAGGATCCCCCAAAACACCTATCCAAACAAGATAGGTTAATCTACAATCGTGTTTGTGACGTTAAATGTAATTCGTGTGGTAACATCCGGTACTCTCAACCCTATGACTTTGGCAATAGACTTAATCCTGTTAAAGACATTCCAAATAAGTAGTTAGGGTAACTCATAGGTAAAAGAAGGTGAATACCATGTCCATGTTGATTCCTTTTAGGAAGAAGGGTAAAAAGGAACATAATATTGATCCATCCAAAAGAAAAAGAGGCACAGGGAAACCTATACTAGATCGGCAGCAACATCTAAAAGATGTCGCTGAAAGTCTAAAACAGCAAAGGTCCTATGACCCTAATGAAAATGCAGTATATCAAGATCTGCTGAAAAAATTAGAGCAAATAGGTAAAAAAAGAAACTAAAAAGGATAAGCACTTCCTTCTAGTTTCTTTTTTTAGTATCATCTTCTATCTACCATACTTCAACTATTGTTTGACGCTCATTAACAAGCCCAATAAAAGAATTAAGGTCCATTAACCATGATTGTTGATTTGTCTTGTATGTTTGGTGCAAGCGTTGAGGTAGTACCAGTTGTAGATTGTTTGCTTGCATTTCTGTCGTTTGATTTTCGCTTATACCTGGTTCCAGAGTAAATAGATGCTTTATGTCTATACGTTGTGCCTCACTAAGGACTTGTCTCCATCTATCTTTACAGGTCGACTTAACCCCTAACATTGTCAGCCTAGACGCTGGAAAGGTTGGGGTATGGTAAGATTGTATATTAGGAAATATAAAATCTGGCTTAGACTTATTCTCAGTTTCCTTATTGCGTGAGTAATCAACATGATGTAATTTAAATAACTCTTCAAGATGATTTTCCAAGGCATATCCTACTCGTGATTTACGTCTATTGTGCACGCTTAAAGAAAATTGGATAAAGTTGTCTACATCGGTTTGACCATCCTCAGAAAATCCTTGTTCTATTCTATGAGCTACTAAATGTCTTTCTAGGCGCTTAAAAAGTCTTTCCTCGTGCTCCATCCAACTCAACAAAGCGTTATCTGGGTCTTCAATGGCTGAAACTTCTACTGTCCTCCGGGCTAGCTGTGAAAATACTGCTGTAGATGGAAAACCCGTTTGCAAGTAAGGAGCAAGACACTGGTCCAAATAGTCAGCTTCAGGCTCTTCAATTTCTATACCAAGTTCTTCGAGGATATATCTAACTGCAAAATCAATCTCCACATCATTTTGATGTTCTATTGCTTGAAAGTTAAAGCTAAAGCCAACTTCATCTTCAGCTCCTCCAAATAACCACAACAACTGGCTCTCTAGTGTACTTCCGTAAGGTGCTACAATCATATAGAGTTGGCCGTTTGATCTTCTTGCAATAATCATAAGATCATTTTCTTGAGCTAGGTCCATCACATCATTTTTCTTGAAGTACAGTCTGTACTCGGAAGACCGATGTGTTTGTTTTTCTCTTGAATCATACCATGTCACACTACTTTGATCTGAAATCGCCTCATTTTCCCCTCCTAACCATAAAAAATTAGCCGGATAGTCAGTTAACCGTTGGTCACCTAACAGACTTCGTAGCATCCTTACCCCATTAAGTTCATGCTGGTTGGATACATCCGCGTTGACCTCTACCGTACGAAGTCTCTTTATGGCCACCCCTTCAAAATACTGTGATAAATATCCTCTTCTCATAAACTATCAGTCCTCAAATTTTTTTATTTCATTTTCATTACATCATCAGTAAATGGAAATTTAAAGATATTTTTTAGAAATAAGGATATATAGTAAAACAATACGATTGTATGTAAAGGATAATTGGAAGAGAGAAAGAAGATTATTACGATGCAGCACATAGCTAAGGGACATCTAAAAGGGGGACTCATTAACATGCCCTATTTAACTGGATTAATAGTTGTAAAAGGAATAAGCCGATTATACCTAGTACATAGGAATAATCGGCTTATTTTCTTGATACTATCCCGTATGACATGTCTCTCTACCTTGAAATCAAACAACGATTTCTTCTGTTGTTGTCGCGCCAAATAATCGTAGTTGCTCAACATTAGCTGTTCTTCTTCTCCTAGCATTTCTACTAGATAATCGCAGAATATAAGGCATCATATATCTAGCTACAGCTTCTACAACCGGAACAGCAACTGAATTACCAAATTGCTTGTATGCTTGAGTATCAGAGACTGGGATGTTGAAAGGATCTTGCCCAATGCGATCGAACCCCATTAACCTAGCACATTCACGTGGAGTTAACCGTCGAGGATTTCGCCCCTCTTGCCTTATAAGAATTTCAGATCCATCTTTATAGTACCTAGCTGACAAAGTACGTGCCACATCATTGGGACCAACTAATCCGTATCCAAAACCATTTCCTTTTGCTCTATGCTTTTCAGCGTAATTTTGAAGGTACTGCCACAGCCCGTTACTTAACGTATACTTTTCAGCTACCTCTGCATTTGCTCCAATTGTATAAGGAACCTCTTCTACCTCGGAGCCATCTTCTGGATGTAGAATACTGTGTAATCTAGGACCTTCAGTCGGACTATTAATAGCCAGATTATCAAAAGAAAATCCAACATCTTCCCTAAATCCTACAATAAAAATTCTTTCTCGATGTTGAGGTACCCAACCTTTTGCATCAATAACCTTAAAATCTACATGATATCCTAATTCTTCTTTTAAGGTCCTCATAATTACCTCAAACGTACGGCCTTTATCGTGACTGACTAAATTCTTTACATTCTCTAGTAAGAAAGCAGCCGGTCTATGGTAATCAATCATTTGAGCTACATCAAAGAATAATGTTCCTTGGGTATCACATCGAAATCCATGTTCAACTCCAAGTGAATTTTTTTTAGATACACCTGCAATTGAAAAAGGTTGGCACGGGAAGCCTCCTAATAAAACATCGTATGTAGGTACATTATCTAAATCAACGTCTCGTATATCACCAGAAATAGTGTGATCACACGCAAAGTTAGCCTCATAAGTCTTCCTACAGGCATCATCCCACTCAGATGTAAAAACACATTGACCTCCAATTGACTCAAAACCCTTTCTTACTCCCCCAATGCCCGCAAACAAATCGATAAACCTAAAAGCATTTATTCCTCTAACATCTTCTCCGCTTTGAACATCTGCAATAATGCTCATATGCTCCATTGTTTTTGCAGTGGGATTTGATGATCCTCTTTCCCAACGACGGATGGTCTGAACAGTTTTACCTAAAAAGTGAGCTGTTTGATCTATAGAGAGACCCGATCTTTCTCTTAATCTGGCAAATTCAGTCAAGTTGTTAGTAGTCATAATAGTCTCCCCCTCCCTTTAACTAACTAAATTTAAAAACTCCCTCTCCAATCAAATAATTTATGGAGCACTTCACGGAGGTCATCGTTAAATGGATAATTTTCAATAACAAACTTCTTCATATCCTCATCCAACTCATCCCATTCTTCATTGACCTTAGACCATGAAAAAATGAGGTCATCTACCGCTCTTCTAAATCCGTCCATTTGTCTCCCCCTACCTACAGATTAACACTCAAATAGACTTCTTCAATTTCCTCTTGAGTAATACCTATATAGGCTAGGGTAACTTTTGGGGAGACGTGATTAAACAGCGCTTGCAATCTAACAATATCCTGTCCGGACTTGTATGCCCAATACCCAAACGTTTTACGAAGAGAATGTGTTCCGATGGGATCCATAATTCCAACTGCTTTTGCAGCTGAGCTAAGTATTTTACGAGCTTGTCCTCTCTGAATAGGGCCTGTACCTTTTCTAGAAGGAAACAACGGCTCATCAAGGCAGCATCCTTTCCTGTAATCGATATAATCTTTTATAGCCTTACATCCAGATTCTCCAATTACAAATATTCTTAGCTTTTCGGTCTTTTGCTCCCTGAGACGAATTCGATCATGCACCTTGCCATTCGCGTCAACGACATCACCCACCTTCAAACTGAGCAAATCCCCAATTCGTAGTCCAACATTAATGCCAAGAACAAACAGAGCGTAATCTCTAATGTTCTTTCCCTTTAAATAGGTTTTCATCGACTGAATTTTCTTCCGATCCCTAATCGGTTCAACCAGCTCCATATGTCTTCACCCACTTCGAATGACTCACATTATTGTTCTATTTTAACATGAGGTTCATTAGTTGCCCAGGAAAAATACTGTTTTATCTTTTATAATTAGCAACCCCAGATATATCATGGGTTTAAGACGAAAAGTGAATGACTCAAAAATCCTTTCTGGATCATTCGGAATATTCAATTAAAATTTTAAACTACCATTTACAATTTTACAATTTATAAAATTCCAATTGTAGAAAAGTTTAAGTTGAAAAAGTTTAAATTATAAATTATACTCAAGTTAACAGCACGGATAAACTTACCAACAACCAATAAATTAGGAGGCTTACATTATGCCAATTTCGAAGTCAGTTGTCGCTCGTCGCCTAGGGATTAGTAGCCAAGCTGTAAATGAGCTAGTCAAGTACAAACACGGAATTTTAGAAGAAGTAAAAGTTGGAGGAAAGGCATTAGTCAGTGAGGCTTCCGTTTTAAGGGAAATTGCACATCGTATGCAATATGTGGCCAATTCCATTGAGGCTTCAGATGACAAGTGTCGTTGCGGATGTGAGGAAACGGTAAACGAAGGAAAATCCTATATCCAAGGACATGATAGAAGGATCCGCTCCTACCTCCAAACCATGGTTCGAGGCGGGGCCTTACTGGAAAGGGATATTGCTGTAGGCTTGGCAAGAACACTCAGCATTAGCTTAGAAGACCTCTTTGGATTTGAAGAAGGGAGTGGAGACAATGTCAACAATGATTAAATTCACTTACTTCCTAGAGAGCGATCCAGAAGATTACTCTTTGGATGTGTACGTTAAGGTTTTCCCAGATGGCGAAGGGTATGATACAGAAATAGTTGCGGTTTATCCAATTGATTCACCTTACAATTGTCAGGTTCTAACTCTAGCACTACACAATAACCCTACAATATGGCCAGACTCAATTTATGTTTCAGATGAAAGATACCAAGAGCTCCTAGCAATAAAGGATAAGCGAGAAAAATTATATGGTCCACGTCAGATTCCAGATGGAGCAGCCCTTACTAAATAGGGGTTGCTCCACCCCCTTTTTGTCATAGAAGGGGTAGTACCAACAAAACGCGGAAAACATACGCTAAGACATATTTTGTAAACCAAAAAGACGATTCTTTTACGCTTAGTAAAGAAGAACCGTCTTTTGTTCGTTTATTTCGCTATCGATCTCCGTTACTTAAATAAACAAATGGATGCAATTTCCCTAAGTATGCTTTTCTTGCTTAATTAGCCAATCTGTAATCCCTTTTACCATAATTCCAATTCCTATGTAGCTCAATGCTGACTGCCATTTTGTCCAATCTAGTTTGTGATATAAATCTAGCCATTTCAAAAACGGTTCACCAACATATCCTCCAAATGCACCTGCAACTAACAAGGCAATGAAATATCCTTTCCATTTTGAAAAATATTGATAAAGAATCATAAACATAATAGGAATTACCGTTACATCAATTACATTTAATCTCCCTGCTACTCGAACTAATTGATATGGATAAGACCACGACATTGTATTAACTCCAAGATCATCAAAAAATACAGCTAAGGTCATAGCTATAAGACCAGCAATAGCAATGGTTTTAAATCTTGCCTTATCCCAAAACCGCCACCAAATTAACCACGGAATTATTAACATAGCCAATAAGAACCACCAACGCCACGTAAATAGGTCATGTTCTAGCCAGAAAGTATAGGTTATTTCACTAAGTTTCTCTCTAGCATCCAATAAGTCTTGATATGTATATTTCATTTTTTACCCTTCACGGTTAATACGATGATATTCTTGTCGAATTAATGTCTCCACGATTTCCTTAATGGATTTACCTGTAATGTATTTAATTTGATTCGCCATCTGTTTCACTTCTGGTTCTGCTTCAATTACCATACGAGCGTGTACTTTCACCAACTACACCCCTAACCATTATGAATGTTTGTTTTGTTATGTATGTTAGGTATAGTATTTCCATAGTTTGGGGCTAAATTCTGTTATGAAACTAAAATTCAAAAGATACTCGTGGAAGTGATCTGCCCGTTATCCAATAACCATTATCTCATAAACGTTCGTTTCTGAGATTTTGCTCTGTGTACTCTGCTATTACAACTGCCCTCCATTTTATTGTTACAAAACCTATATCAAAAACAAAGTCTCAATCTCGATTGAGATTAAGACTTATGAAACAGTTTCTTAGCGTATGTTTTCCGCGTTTTGCTAGCGCTACCCCTAGAAATGCCAAAAGCATTTTCCAAACTGTCTCGTATTCATTGCGGTTTAACATTATCATCCTTGTTTATGTTTTTAATTTGTTCAATCTGCATCTCATATGCTTCAGACTTCTTTTTCAGTTCAAATTCGTAGTCCTTTCGTAATTGCTCAATTCGCTCGTAAAAAGCATGAATCTTAGCAGTTGACTCCTCATTTGCTTTTTGGAGCTTGTTTTGAAAATCGGTTCGGAGTTGGAGTAACTCACGCTCTTTTTCAACATTCCTCTTTTCAATAATGCGCTCAAGTTCAACTTGATGTCGTTCCTCGCTTTGACGCAACTCTACTATTCGAGTCTCTTCCAAACTCTGAAATCTTTCTTTTGCTTTCATCAAATCTCCTTGGAGATTTTCTGCTTGTTTGGTTAACCGGTCAACTTGATCTTTATAAGATTTACTTTCCTCATAACCTTGACGGAATTGGTTTACAAGGCTAGTTAATGTATCATTTTTTTCTTTGTATTCTTGAATCAACAATTTGTTATTTTCATTTGATTCTTCCATTTGTCGCAAGCGACGATCAGCTTCCTCTTTCTCCTCTCTGTTTTGCTTTACTTCCTCCGATGCAATTTGTAACTGTTTTTTCAAATCACTTATCTCAAATTGACACTCTTCAATAATTTGATTCTTAGCCTCTTTTAGCTCCTCAGCTTTTCTATGGACTTCTTCTTTTTCAAAAGCTGACCGTTGGATCATGTGCGTAACTATTTCGCTGATCCGGTTGGTATGCAGCTCCAATTCTGAGATATCCTTTTTATAGTCAGGCATCCCATTTTTAATATCCTGCATAATCCAAAGGTTTGTTACAGCTTCAATCCACTCTTTTTGTTGCATCCCAGAAGCCTCAATTGTAGATTCAATTTTTCGCTTTAATTCTTCACTTACGTCAAATGCTTTTTTTATTGACACTAAACCCACACTCACTTTCACTGGTTAACTTCAAGATACTTATAAAACAAGTTGTTAACTAGGTTAACCAAGTTAACTAACCTCATTTTACAATAGGTTTTAAATAAAGCAAACTGATTTAACTGCTTATCTCCTAAAAAAAAA
>NZ_SDLI01000032.1 GCF_004123195.1 Ammoniphilus sp. CFH 90114 | reverse complement strand
AGTGTCCAAACTTAGGGGGCTAAGCCGATTTAGCTTGTTTTTGACCACTTTTGGACAATAGCGGAAATTGTTCCGGTTATTATTCTCCTGCTCATACCTGTCGATAAAAACCGATTGACAGATTTTCCATAATCGACTACCATCCAATTAAACAATTAATTTAAACAAACATTTAATTGAGAAAAGATAGATGAGAGGTTGGAATTGAAGCAAATTCAAAAGAACAGGCATCATGAACAAAAGGGAGGTTAGAAGAAGCATGACAGAAGCGGATATCAAAATGAGAATACTTCTTGCAGCCAAGAAGTTATTTGCTATGCAGGGATTTGAGGGAACGTCGGTCCGGCAGATCTGCGAAGAGGCAGGAGGGAATGTGGCTCTGGTTTCCTACCATTTTGGCGGGAAGGAAAATGTGCTTTTTGCCATATTTGAATCGCTTTTTCCAGGGCAGCAGCTCCCTCAATATGAAGAGGATATGAAGGATCCGGTAAAAGGGCTTCGGATTATCGTCGAAGGTGTGATTCGGTTCAAAACGGAGGATCCTGAGCTGGCTGCTATACTTGACCGGGAGATTAATATGCAAACCCCGAGATTAGAGCGAATTTCGAGTTATGTTTTCCCGGTTTGGCGCAAGCTCCGAGAACTCCTAGAGAATGGGAGAGAACAAGGAGTTTTTCAATTCCGGTCATTAGACCATACGCTTCTTTTTGTCATGGGGTGTATGATCTTTCCAAAGTGTAATACGTTACACGATCTTCTTTTAACCGAAAGAGATAGGCCTTTACAGGAAGTGATTGATGATACCTTGGAGTTTGTTCTTAATGGTATAGGGTATAGACAAGAACCTAAATAAAGAGCGGGGAGAAAACATGAGAAATTCAACTTTAACGATACTGTTGGCAGCGACCCTGACAACTACGGTATTGAGCGGATGCAGTTTAGGGGCAAAGGAGGCTATGGTAGCCGAAGCAGAAGTGAAAACCGTTGAGGCGGCCCCTGTTTCTAAGCAAGCGATACAGCGGACCTTGGTTGTATCAGGAACACTAGAGCCAGTGGAAGAAACCTTGATTTCATTTGAAATAGGCGGACGCATTACTGGTCTAAGCAAGGAACAAGGAGATGCTGTGCGCGCAGGAGAGGTTTTAGGGAAGCTAGAGGATCAGGATTACCAGCTCCAGGTCCAACGAGCGCAGACGGGGGTAGCTCAAGCGGAAGCTGGTTTAGCTAAGGTCAATAGCGGAGCTCGAGAACAAGAGATCAAGCAAGCCCAGCTCTTGGTGGAGAAAGCTCAATTGAACGCGGATAAAGCACAGGATGATTTGAAAAAAATAGAAGAGCTCTACCAGCATGGGGCGGTTGCGAAAGATACATGGGAAAATGCCACTTTGAGAGTGGAAATTGCTTTAAAAGATTTAGAGACTGCTCAAAATTCCCTTGCCTTGACTCAGGAAGGAGCGAGAAAGGAAGATATTGACCAGACACAGTCGCTTTATCAGCAACAGATCGTTCAAAAGCAGCAAGCTGAGCTCACGCTAAAGAAGACTACTCTCGTTTCTTCATCTACAGGAACGGTGATCGCGAAGCTCGTCAATGAGGGCCAACTCGTGAGTGGGGGAACTCCAGTGTACCGAGTAGGAAATGTAAATCAGCTGAAGGTGATCTTGCCAGTACCGGACCGAGAGATTTCGCTTTGGCAGATCGGGGCAGAAGTCACAATAAAGCTTTATGACCAAGAGAGAAAAGGAAAGGTTTCGAAGATTTATCCTTCTACGAATGCCGGTACGGGTACAGTGGGAGTAGAAGTTTTAGTCGATAACTCGGATCGGAAGTGGCTGGTAGGTCAAGTGGTAACGGGAAGCTATGAAATGAAAGGGAAGGAAGGTTTGTTCGTTCCTGTGGCCTCCGTTATTCGTACGGGAGGAGATAAGCCTTATGTTTTCATAGTAGAAGGGGACAAGGCTGTGAAAACCGAGGTCGTAATTGGTCAATTGGTTGATGGAAAATTAGAGATCCTCTCCGGGCTGCAAGAAGGACAAATGGTCGTTTCTAAAGGAGCGGATCGCTTATTTGACGAGGATGCCATTGAGGTAAGGGCTGGGGGCGAGCAGAAGTGATTGAATATCTCGTTCGTAAACGGAAAATAACGGTCCTCTTTTTCATCATGGTCACGATTCTAGGGATTCTGAGCTTCTTTCAATTACCGAAGCAGGAACAGCCTGAGATTATCGTGAACATGGCTACGGTCACGACGGTTTATCCTGGGGCGTCTCCGGAAAAAGTGGAGCAAACGATTACGAAGAAGCTGGAAGAAAAGATTAATGAGTTGCAAGGTTTAAATTCGATTACCTCGACATCATCTTTAGGGGTATCTTCCATTGTGGTGGAAGCAGAGAACGGGATCGATCCGAAGGCGAAATGGGAGGAGCTTCGTAAGAAGGTCAAAGATGCGGAGGCCAATCTTCCAACGGAGGCGCATCAGCCGATCATTAATGACGACTTGAATCGAACCTTTATCCAGACGTTTAACGTTTATGCAGATAGCTTTGAACAGCTGTATAGTGTCCGTGATCTCTTAAAAGAATGGAAAGATCAGCTTCGAACCATTCCAAAGGTAGCCGATGTAACGATTGATGGTCTTCCTGAAAAGCAGGTTACGGTAGAAATTGTTACACAGAAACTTCAACACTATGGTTTGCATTGGGGGATGGTCTTTAATGCGATTCAGAAGGAGAATGAGCAAACTCCGCTCGGAGACTATCAAGTGGGAAACCGTACGTTTCAGCTTCGCTTGGATGAAGTGCAGAGTGTAGATGACTTTGCTAATACTCTAGTTAGTCGGACACGTGAAGGGTATCCTATCTACCTTAAGGATATCGGAACGGTGGAGATGACGACCAAACGGGTAAAGGAGTATTACTACCATAACGGTAAACCGGCCGTTTCGATTAGTTTAAACGCAGAGTTCGGATCTGATGTACCTTCCTTGCAAGCGAAGGTTGATGAAATGATGGGGTTCCTTGCTAAGGATAAACCAACATGGCTGAAGGTAGAGTCCATTCATACGCAGAATGAACGGGTAAATCACCTGTTTGGCGATCTCACAAAGGAGATGCTGATTGCGATTGCAGCTGTTATTTTTGTCTGTACATTAGGGTTGAACATGATCACCTCTTTTGTAGTGGCGCTTGCGATTCCAATCTCTATCGCTGTTGGTTTAATTCCGCTTCCTTACATGGGAATCAGTTTAAACCAGATCTCTATCGTAGGATTAATTATCGTCCTTGGGATCTTAGTCGATGACGCGGTGGTCGTGAATGATAATATTGAAAGACGTTTAAGTGTGTTAGGGGAAAAGTCTTTTGAGGCTGCTGTAAGAGGAAGTAAAGAGGTTTCTATATCCATTGTGACAGCGACATTGGCTACGATTGCTTCGTTTGGTCCGCTTTTTTTCTTAGAAGGAAATGCGGGACAATTTATTAAGGCTATCCCCATTATCATTACGCTATCCATGTTAGCGTCCATGGTCATGTCTCTGACGATTATTCCGATCTTCAGAGAATGGCATGAGTCACGCCGGACGACTTCAACCGATAGCTACCGTAAGCCTGCTGGCTTACTTGGTAAACAAATTCAGACGTTAACGGATTGGTATTCCAATAAGCTCATGAAGGACTTGTTAAAAAAACCGTTGTTGACAGGTGTAGTAGGAATTCTTATCGGTTCTTCGGCTTACGGACTATTGCCGCTGATCCCTGTGGAGCTATTCCCTATGGCTAACCGCCCAGAGCTGTTAGTCAATGTAACATCCTCACCTGGAAGCAATATTGAAGAAACAGATACGTTAGTCCAAGGCGTCTCTGATTGGTTGCAGAATCAACCCGAGATTACCCTCGTTGCGGCTTATGCCGGGAACAGTGCACCCAAAATGTTTGGGGGCGATACAGGTAACGGGTCCGGAGAGCAGGTCGGACAATTGATCATTAAGGTGGATATGAAGCAGGTAAAGACAGCTGAGGTCGTTGACCGCTGGAATGATGAATTGAAGAAGAACTTCCTAGGGTCTACAATTATCGTAAAAGAACTGGAAGCAGGACCTCCTGTAGGTGCACCTGTTGTGATCCGTATCTTTGGGGAAGACATTGCAACCCTTCGGGAGTTGTCTGAAGACGTTAAGGATGTTGTGGTGAAGGTGCCTGGAACAAAGGAAATTAAAGATTCCTTCGGGGCAGAACGAAATACGCTGCAGTTCCGTTTGAATAAAGAAGTGATGGATAAATTGATGGTTAATCCAAATGATGTATCAAAAGCCATTCGCTTGGTCAGTGAAGGGATGAAGATTAGCGAGTTTGATGATGGGAACGATTTGGTTGAGATGGTGCTGAAGATGAAAAAAGAGGATGAAGATCCGACCATTGTCTTCCAACGCATCACGGTTCCTAATGCTGCAGGACAGCAAATTCAGCTTTCTCAGATTGCGACAGTCGAACCCGATTTTGCCTTAGGCAGTATTAGTCATCGCAATTTATCCCGAGTAGTCACGATTACATCGGATGTGAAGGGAAGAACAGCAACAGAAGTGATGAACGAGATCAAGCCGAAGCTAGGAAACTTTAGCTGGCCGGACGGATATCGCTACGAAATTGGCGGGGAGACGTCAGAACAGACGGAGATCTTCCTTGATATGGGGAAACTGTCGGTTATCGTCGTGTTCTTAATCTTAATCCTCATTGCGATGCAGTTTTATTCGCTTTCTATCCCGCTCCTTGTCATGAGTACGATCTATCTAGCTTTTGCAGGAAGTTTAATTGGGCTGTTTGTCACACAAACACCGCTTGGATTTATGACGATGATGGGGGTTATTAGTTTAGCGGGGATTGTCGTGCGAAATGGAATTGTATTGGTAGAGTTCATTGAAGAAGCGCGGCGCGAGGGTGTTGCGTTAATGGAAGCGGTCATTCATGCTTGTGAAGCAAGGTTTAGACCGATCCTTCTTACTTCGGCCACAGCGATTAGCGGTTTGACCCCACTTGCAATAATTGGCGATGTACTTTTTCGTCCGTTAGCGATTACAATTATTTTTGGATTAGCATTTTCTACTTTGCTAACGTTAATTATTGTACCTTCTCTATATGTCGTCATGACGAATAGAAAGCTGAGAAAACAGCAGAAAAAACGACTCCAAGTGGAGAATTCTGTCGAAATTAGGATGTAAAAATTTTGTTAAAACAACCGGGTTTTGGCAGGATTTATTTGATATAACGCGAATAGTACTAGTTGTATAAAATAAAAGAAACATTCGACGGAGGTACAAGAGAGATATGAGCAAAAGAGATGCAGTAATTGTGAGTGCCGTACGTACGGCCATTGGAAGCTTCAACGGATCTTTGGCGAGCTTGTCTGCTGCAGACTTAGGAGCTGTTGTATTAAAGGCTGCTATGGAAAAAGCAGGAGTAAGTGCGGATCAAGTAGATCAAGTGATCATGGGGAATATTCTTCAAGCGGGTGCTGGTCAGAATCCAACTCGACAAGCTGCCTTGAAGGCAGGATTGGATATCAGCGTGCCAGCTATGGGAATCAACATCCTTTGCGGTTCTGGATTGAAGGCTGTTCACTTGGCTGCTCAAGTGATCGCTAGCGGAGACTCCGATGTCGTTCTTGCAGGCGGTATGGAGAGCATGACACAAGCTCCTTACGTTTTACAGAACGCGCGCAATGGATTCCGTATGGGCGATCAGAAGGTGATTGACAGCATGATCCACGATGGTTTGACTTGCGCAATGAATAACTACCATATGGGAATTACCGCTGAGAACCTAGCGGATAAATATGAGATTTCGAAAGAAGAGCAAGACGAGTTCGCTGCATGGAGCCAACAGAAGGCAGAGAAGGCCATTGCGGAAGGGCGTTTCAAGGATGAGATTGTTCCTGTTGTCATCCCACAACGTAAGGGTGATCCTATCGTTTTTGAAGTGGATGAGTTCCCTCGTAAAGGCGTTACAGTGGAGGCTTTAGCTAAAGTGAAGCCTGCATTCAAGAAGGATGGTTCTGTTTCAGCGGCGAATGCTTCTGGTATCAACGACGGAGCAGCTTGCTTGCTTGTGATGAGCAGAGAGAAGGCAGAAGAGCTTGGCTTGAAGCCGCTAGCTGTTGTGAAGGCAAACGCTACAGCTGGGGTAGATCCAAGCATTATGGGTATCGGACCTGTTCCTGCATCCAAGAAAGCATTGGATAAGGCTGGGTTGGCTCTTTCTGATATGGATCTAGTAGAGGCGAACGAAGCGTTTGCTGCTCAGTCTATTGCTGTAGACCGTGAATTTAACTTTGACAAGTCGAAGTTAAATGTAAACGGTGGAGCGATCGCTTTAGGACATCCTATCGGAGCGAGTGGTGCTCGTGTATTGGTAACTCTTATTCATGAGATGATGAAGCGTGAATCCAAGTATGGATTAGCGACTCTTTGTGTAGGCGGCGGTATGGGTGTAGCTACTGTTGTTGAGAGAGAGCAATAGGATTTGACTATTAGAGGGTGTTCCCATTTATTTGGGGCACCCTTTTTAACTTTTGTGTATGAAGGTTAATCTAACTCCGATATTTTTTAAGAATAAGGATAAATTTAGAAGAAGATACTATAGAAGACACAAGAAAATAGGTTTTGCACCATCATCATAGTATAAATATGTCTAAATGATGACAAACTTCCTTGGGATTATTGACAAATGAATGACAAATCAGTACTATGGGTGAGGGAGTTACAATGAGAATGGAAATGAGAATGATTTAGCCCTTCGCTCGACCATACATAGAGTGATTTCAGAGGCTGGTAAGTTGGAGATAAGTGGGAATTATAAGGGGTAGCTTTTTTCTACCTCTGTTCATGATGAACACGAGTAAGTTTGATATCTTCGTAGCTCATTTCTGGGGGTAATGCCATTGGCTAATCCGCAATCGCCTTGGAAGGCAGTTTCTTTGGTCAGTTTGATCGGAACGAACCTCGTGATTTGTACGCTGTTAGGGGTTTGGGTTGGGCGTAAGCTCGATGCAGCTTGGGGTATAGCGCCATGGATGTTAATTACAGGCGTGTTGCTCGGGATGGCAGTGGGAGTCCTCATCACCATTCCTGTTATGAAGAGATTTTTAGGGGATTGAACAGATGACGGATGATTACATTTTTCGCGTACGGCGCATTTCGCAATGGACCCTATACGTTTTAGCAGGGGCCATACTTGGCTGGGGGTTCGCTGCTAACAAGACATGGTTCGCTGGACTGGCTCTAGGATTATTATTTGGTTTATTGGGTGCGGTCTTCACCGCTTGGAAGATTCATCGCGTTGGGGAGATTGCCATTCAATATAAAGGTGAACGAAAGAAAGCCTCACTAGGAATGCCCACAAGATTTGCTCTGGCTATCTTAGCGACTATGATCGCGACCAGGTATCCGGAATATTTCCATGTGATCGCTATGGTCATTGGATTGATGATTCCTCCTGTGATTGCTTTAGTCGATTCACTGTTGCTTAATCAAAAAAACGACGCTGAAGAAGGGGGTGAATTATAATGGAGCACGGCCATCCGATAGTGAATTTTTTAGGTATGGATTTTAACCTTTCTACAGTGATGATGTCAACGATTGCTGCTTTAATTGCTTTTCTACTCGCAAGAGCAGGAGCTAAGGCAGTAACAGCAGGCGCACCAACAGGTGCCCAGAACGTCATGGAGTATATAATTGAATTTATTCGTAATACGATTGCTAGTACCATGAGTTTGAAGCAAGGGGAACGCTATATCGCACTAGGATTTACCCTCGTCATGTTTATCTTCGTTTCCAATATGCTTGGCTTACCTTTTGCCATCGTTGCGGATACTGCGATTGGGGGACATCATACATTGTGGTGGAAATCACCAACGGCTGATCCGCATGTGACCTTGACGTTATCTGTAGCCATTATTATTCTCACGCAGATTTTCGGAATTAAAGAGCATGGGGTTGGAGGATTCCTTGGTAGTTATTTGAAACCGCAAGCTTGGATGCTACCGCTTAATATTATTGAGCAGATTGCCAATACGTTGACACTTGGTCTTCGTTTGTTCGGTAATATTTATGCAGGGGAAGTATTGTTGGCACTTCTTGCAGGAGCAATCGGCGCTGGAGTATTTGGTGCGATTGGAGCGGCATTGCCGATGTTAGTATGGCAAGCGTTCAGTATCTTTGTTGGTGCAATTCAAACGTTCGTATTCCTCATTCTTACGATGGTTTACATTTCTCACCGCGTAAGTCACGATCACTAAGGTTTTAATATCTCAACATTATCTTTGAGATTTAAATACATTTATCTAAACATTATTCTAAAATTCTAATGGATGAAAAGGGAGGTCTCTTGTTATGACAGGAGCATTAGCAGCAGCTATCGCTGTAGGACTAGCAGCTATCGGAGCAGGCGTTGGTAACGGATTAATCGTAAGTAACACAGTAAATAGTATCGCGCGTCAACCGGAATTAAGAGGAACTCTTCAAACCACTATGTTTATCGGGGTAGGTCTTGTTGAGGCGATTCCAATCATCGCGGTTGTTATCGCGTTCATGTCTCTTGGTCAATAAGAGACCGGACAATTTTGAAGTGGCGATGGTTCAAAAAAAGAACCTCGCCATTCCTTATGTTTAATGTTTGATCAAGAGTAACCATTGGGAAGGAGTGAATCCTGTGCCACATATTGAATGGGGAACAGCCCTCTATCAGCTTTTCGTTTTTCTAGTACTATTCTTGTTGTTACGTAAATATGCACTAGGCCCAATCATGGGTGTTATGGAATCTCGCAGTCAGAAGATTGCTAATGACATTGCGGCAGCAGAAAAGAACCGCGAAGAAGCAATGAAGCTATTAGAAGAGCAGAAGAATGAATTGAAAGCTGCTCGTCAAGATGCTCAAAAAGTTCTTGAGACAGCTCGCGTTTCTGCTGAGAAGCAAGCGGAAGATATCGTAGCTAAGGCGAAGGAAGAAGCAGAGCAATTCAAGAAGTCTGCTCAAACCGAGATCGCTCGTGAAAAGGAACAAGCCATGGCTGCTCTTCGTGAGCAAGTTGGAGCTTTGTCTGTTATGCTTGCGACTAAGATCATTGAAAAAGAACTAGATGGCCAACAACAAGAAAAGTTGGTTACCGACTTTCTTAAAGAGGTAGGAGAAGTCAAATGAGTAGCGCGTTAGTAGCAAAGCGTTATGCACAAGCCTTGTTTGAGGTGGCTTCCGAGAAACAGCAAATTGATTTGGTAGAGCAAGAGCTAGACCAAGTGAAGCAGCTGTTTAATGATAATCCTGCCTTTTTGCAGTTCCTTCAGCATCCACAGTTAGCTGGAGAAACAAAGAAGCAAGAAGTTAAAGCGATCTTTGAAGGGAAGCTTTCCGAGATTACCTTGAATTTCTTGAACTTATTGATTGATAAGAAGCGTGAAGACATCTTCGCTATCATTCCACAATATTTCACTGACAAAGCGAACGAAGCTCGTGGTTTAGTGGATGCCGTAGTGGTTTCAGTCAAGGAGTTGACTGAAGCAGAGAAGCAAGGAATTGCCGAGTCCTTTAAGAAGCTTTTAAATAAGGAAGTTCGAGTGACTAATCAAATTGATCAAACCATCATGGGTGGAGTGGTCGTTCAAGTCGGTGACCGTCTGTATGACGGAAGCGTTGCCGGTAGATTGAATCGTTTACAACAGAGCTTAAAGCAAGCTCAAGTACGGTAGATTGGGGGGTACTTGCGTGAGTACAATCAGACCTGAAGAAATCAGTTCTCTTATTAAGAAGCAGATCGAGAACTATAAAGCTGATATACAAGTTGTAGACGTTGGTACAGTTATCACAGTTGGTGACGGTATTGCACGTGTACATGGATTAGAGAAGGCAATGTCTGGGGAACTTTTAGAGTTCGCTAATGGCGTTATGGGTATGGCGTTGAACCTTGAAGAAGACAACGTTGGGGTTGTTATCCTTGGACCATTTACGGGTATCAAGGAAGGTGACCAAGTGAAGCGTACAGGTCGTATCATGGAGGTTCCAGTTGGTGAAGCGATGCTTGGCCGTGTTGTGAACCCTCTTGGTCAGCCGATCGATGGATTAGGTCCAATCGAGACGACTCACTTCCGTCCAATCGAATCTCCAGCTCCTGGAGTTATGGCTCGTAAATCCGTTCATGAGCCTATGCAAACAGGTTTAAAGGCGATCGACGCTTTGGTTCCTATCGGTCGTGGTCAGCGTGAGTTGATCATCGGTGACCGTCAAACGGGTAAGACTACTGTAGCAATTGATACGATCTTGAACCAAAAAGGTCAAGACATGATTTGTATCTATGTTGCGATTGGTCAGAAGCAATCTACCGTATCTGGTGTTGTTGAGACTCTTCGCAAAGCAGGTGCATTAGATTATACAATCGTTGTTTCTGCGACAGCTTCTGATCCAGCTCCATTGCTGTTCTTGGCTCCTTACACTGGAGTATCTATGGGTGAGTACTTCATGTATAACGGCAAGCACGTTCTTGTGGTATACGATGACTTGTCCAAGCAAGCAGCTGCTTATCGTGAGCTTTCCTTGTTGCTTCGTCGTCCTCCAGGTCGTGAAGCCTATCCAGGGGATGTATTCTATCTTCACTCCCGCTTGTTAGAGCGTGCTGCGAAGATCAATGATGATTTAGGAGCAGGTTCTATCACTGCGCTGCCATTCATCGAAACTCAAGCATCTGACGTATCTGCGTACATTCCAACTAACGTTATCTCCATCACTGATGGACAGATCTTCCTTGAGTCTGACTTGTTCTACTCTGGGGTTCGTCCAGCGATCAACGCCGGTATCTCCGTATCTCGTGTAGGGGGATCTGCACAGATCAAGGCGATGAAGAAGGTTGCGGGTACACTTCGTCTAGACTTAGCTCAATATCGTGAGCTTCAAGCGTTTGCTCAGTTCGGATCCGACTTGGATAAAGCGACTCGTGCTCGTTTGGACCGCGGGGAGCGTACAGTTGAAATCTTGAAGCAAGGTGTAGGAGAGCCAATGGCTGTTGAAAAGCAAGTTATCTCTCTTTATGCATTGACTAAAGGCTTCATCGATGATGTTCCAGTAGAAGATGTACGTCGTTTCGAGAAAGAAATGTTGGCATTCTTCGATGCACAAAAGAAAGAATTGTTGGATCATATCCGTAATACGAAAGATCTACCAGCTGAAGATCAGTTGAAAGCAGCGATCCAAGAGTTCAAGAAGGTTTTCTCTCCTTCTAAGTAAGCCGCTCCTAATCGTACCTGCGAATAAACTGAATCGTTAAAGGTGGTGAAAAGAAATGGCAGTGGGAACACGCGAGATTAAACGCCGAATTAAGAGCGTTAAAAATACAAGACAAATCACCAAAGCGATGAAGATGGTTGCTGCTGCGAAGCTGCGTCGTGCTCAAGAGCGCGCGCAGAAGTCTCGCCCTTACGCTGAGAAGATGAAGGAAGTGATCAATAGTATCGCTTCTGGAACAACCGTCAAGCATCCTATGCTTCAAACTCGTCCGATTAAGAAGACTGGTTACTTAGTTATTACTTCTGATCGTGGTTTGGCTGGTGGATTAAACAGTAACCTTTTGCGTTTGGTGTTAAACACCATTAAAGAAAGACACAAGAGCCAAGATGAATATATGATCTTTGCTGTTGGGAAAAAGGGTCGCGACTTCTTTAATAAACTTGGCTACAAGTTAATTGATGAAATCACAGGAATTCCTGATTCCCCGAATTTCTCGGACATCAAGGCGATTTCGAGCAAAGCAGTAGCTTTGTTTGCTGATGAGAAGATTGACGAGTTAAATTTGTTCTATAGCAAGTTCCAAAGTGCCCTAACTCAAATTCCAACAGAAGTTCGTTTGTTGCCATTGGGGGATGTGGATGCTGGTGCTGCTACAGAAGCAAAGGTAAGCTATGAATATGAGCCTACTGCAGAGGAAGTGTTGAATGACCTTCTACCAAAGTATGCAGAAACGCTTATCTTTAGTGCACTGCTTGACTCTAAAGCAAGCTTCCAAGGTGCTCAGATGACGGCAATGGGTAACGCAAGTGATAATGCAAACGAGATGATTGGTAAGTTGACCTTAACCTTCAACCGTGCACGTCAGGCAGCAATTACCCAAGAAATCTCTGAGATCGTTGCTGGAGCGAACGCTTAAATTATAGTAACGTTCCGACTGTGATACCCATACGTCGGGTATTATCTTCCGCTATGGACTAAGGAGTCCAGGCGGGAACTTAAGGAGGGAATACGATGAGTAAAGGACGCGTAGTTGCGGTCATGGGTCCCGTTGTAGACGTTCAGTTCGAACGCGGACACCTACCTGCGATTTATAACGCTATTAAAATTGAATCCGAAAATTTAAGTCTTACTTGTGAAGTAGCTATCCACTTAGGAGACAACCTTGTTCGTACCATCGCGATGTCTTCTACAGATGGTTTAGTTCGTGGATCCGATGCGATTGATACTGGTAAGCCGATTTCTGTTCCAGTTGGAACAAAAACTCTAGGTCGTGTATTTAACGTTCTTGGGGAGCCAATCGACTTGATGGATGCTCCTGAAGAAATTGAAACTTTACCAATTCACCGTCCAGCTCCGTCCTTTGACGAACAAGCTCCAGCTGACCAAATTCTTGAAACAGGAATTAAGGTTATCGACTTGCTTGCTCCTTATGCAAAGGGTGGTAAGATCGGTTTGTTCGGTGGAGCGGGTGTAGGTAAAACGGTATTGATCCAGGAATTGATCAATAACATCGCCCAAGAGCACGGTGGATTCTCTATCTTCGCTGGTGTAGGTGAGCGTACTCGTGAAGGGAACGACCTTTACCACGAGATGAAGGATTCCGGCGTACTTTCTAAAACTACCATGGTATTCGGTCAGATGAATGAGCCGCCTGGAGCACGTATGCGTGTTGCCTTGACTGGTTTGACTATGGCTGAGTACTTCCGTGATGCAGAAGGCCGTGACGTATTGTTGTTTGTAGACAACATCTTCCGATTCACTCAGGCTGGTTCTGAGGTATCTGCCTTGCTTGGTCGTATGCCATCTGCGGTAGGTTACCAACCTACACTAGCTACGGAAATGGGTCAATTGCAAGAGCGTATCACTTCTACTAAGAAGGGATCTGTTACTTCTATTCAAGCGATCTACGTTCCTGCGGATGACTATACGGATCCAGCTCCTGCAACAACATTTGCTCACTTGGATGCAACAACAAACCTTGACCGTGGTATCTCCGAGTTGGGTATCTACCCTGCGGTTGACCCACTAGCTTCTACTTCCCGTCTATTGACGCCAGAAGCTCTTGGTGATGAGCACTATCAAGTAGCACGTGGTGTTCAGGCTGTTCTTCAACGTTATAAAGAACTTCAAGATATCATCGCCATCCTAGGTATGGACGAGTTGTCTGATGAAGATAAGCAATTGGTTGCTCGTGCACGTAAGATCCAGCGTTTCTTGTCCCAGCCGTTCCACGTTGCTGAGCAGTTTACTGGATTCCCTGGTAAGTACGTTCCTGTTAAGGAAACGGTACGCAGCTTTAAAGAGATCTTGGAAGGTAAGCACGATGATCTTCCAGAGGTAGCTTTCTTGTACGTAGGTACAATTGAAGAAGCTCGCGAAAAAGGACAAAAGATGATGGCTGAAGCAAAATAAGCTAACCCTGACCTTTTAAGGGGAGGAGCGAAACAATGAATACTGTAAAAGTAGAAGTAGTAACTCCTGAACGGGTAGTTTATAGCGGAGACGCCAAAATCGTCGTCGTGAAGGGTATTGAGGGGGAACTCGGTATTTTGCCGAATCATATTCCTTTCGTTACCCCACTCCGAATTGCGCCTGTTCAGGTGAAAAGTGCAGAAGGGGAAGATCTAATCGCGGTAAGTGGCGGCTTCATGGAAGTTCGTAAAGATAAAATTACGATCCTTGCTGAGTCTGCAGAATTGCCAGGCGATATTGATGTGACCCGTGCTCAAGCTGCAAAAGAACGTGCTGAACGCCGTATGGCTGAAGCGCGTCAAGAAGAAACTGATTTCAAACGTGCTCAGTTGGCATTACAACGCGCCCTTGTTCGTATCCAAGTTGGAAGCAAGGGTAAGAAGTAGGACGTTTGTTTCAAACCAAGAAAGACCTTTAACCTTTGGGTTAGGGGTCTTTTTGTGTTTGTGGGGATTAGAAGTAATTTACCGTACCCACGTGTCCACATACGCAAAAAATAAACAGACTTTAGTGAAACTTTACATTTGATGTTTTATATTAAACCTTTACAAATGGTCGATTTTGGATTAACGTAGAGGAAAGAATAGGATGTTGGACCTAAAACAGGTAAAGAGGCAATAGTCCTTCTTACATAGATAACTAGATCAATCCCATAAGAAAGGAGGGGCAATAGTCCATTATGTCGTCACTTGGTCATGAGCTGAAGCGTCTTCGTGAGTTGCGGGGCCTTACACTAGAGGAGGCTTCTGGTAAAATTGAGATTACACGTCAGTATTTAAGCATGCTAGAGAAGGGGCAAAGAAAGTCTGCCTCCTTTGACATTATGAATCGGATTTCAGAGATTTATCATGTTCCTATGGATTATCTGAAGAAGTTCATCGCACAACCGGCTAAAGAATTGTCGGAACAAGAGTTGAGAATATGGAATGAGATCAATCGTCGCGCAGAAGAAGAGATTTATAATAAATCTAGCAATCATTTAATCGATTATGTTATGACAGATGAAAAACAGAGCAGTTAAAAGGGCGATGACGAGGGTCATCGTTTTTTTTGTTGGCATACTTGCGGGCGATTGCGGACATCAGGTGCGTTATTGGGGTGGAAATCGCTTGAATGGCAGGTGGAGCGGACATGAGATGCGTTATGTTACTACATTCTGGCTTGGATTGGCCGTTTTTGAGAGAATAGTTAAAATGAACGAAACCGACTACCAT
>NZ_SDLI01000031.1 GCF_004123195.1 Ammoniphilus sp. CFH 90114 | reverse complement strand
AAGTATAGTGCGCTGCCAAGCGCACTAAAAAAATCCCTTACTAGGGATTTACCGATGACATTATCTTCAGTTCATTCTTCCTATCGCTTTCTGCAAGAAACACACCTGTCGATAAAAATCGTCGTATTTCCTCAGGTCTTAGTCCAATCTCTTTTGCTTCCTGGATGAGGGCTAACCAATCCAAATCTATCATTCTGTCCTCAGTCGTCATTATGATACGATTCCTCCCGTACAACTAGTATTTTATTCATAAACCAGTTCATGACTAGTAGGCATGATTGTTTAGATCTTGTGACTATTTCCCTAAGTTCCTACAGTTGCATTTTACCACGTTAATATTAAATTTGGTTAAAATTGGATTAATTTGTCATCCAAAAATACCGACAATGTTCTTCATGTTTAAACTATCTATAGTAAATTCCTGTCAATTTTTGTTATGATAAGATTAATCATTATTCGAAATGGGGAGGGCAGCATGCTGAGGAACTGTACTTTTCTTTATATGCTCGCTCTTTTTCTCTTTATCTCAACTCCGGTGTTCTCAGAAAGTTCAACTGATGCCGTTAAGGCTGTAGCTGACTTGAGGAACTGGAGTTTTGAACAAGATGGCATAGTTGAACTGAATGGAGAGTGGGAGTTTTATTGGGAGCGGCTTCTTGATCCTAATTCCTTATCCGACAGCCTTCCCAAAGACTATATCCAAGTCCCTTCCGTATGGAATGAGGGATTTGCAACTTATAGGCTGATTATTAAATTTAGCGAAGAAGACCTGACAAAACCTAAATCCTTATATATGCCAAGCATCGCTTCTGCATATCGATTATGGATAAATGGGGAGCTCTATCATTCGAGCGGTACGGTAGGAAGTATCAGTGGAGACATGCGGCCCTATAACTTACCCACGATGGTTCCCCTAGACAATGGTGAGGAACAGGTAGAAGTTGTCCTCCATGTTTCTAACTTTGCACAGCGCAAAGGCGGCATCTGGAAGCCCATCCTTCTTGGTCAGACTAAAGATATCTTAAAAATTCGAGATCGAAAGCTTGCTGCCGAGATTTTTCTGGTGGGAGCCCTGTTTCTTATGGGTCTTTATCATATAAGTTTGTTTTTTATTCGCAACTCTGCAAAATCTGCTCTGTTCTTTGGACTTTTTTGTCTATCCATTACGATACGTATATTAGTATCAGGCGAAAGCTTGTGGAATCAATGGTTCCCTGATTGGCCTTGGGAATGGGCAGTCAAGATGGAGTATTTATCCCTAGTATGGGGAGTTCCTCTCTTTGTCTACTATGTTTTTGAATTGTTTCCTGAGACCATGGCAAATCGCTTTAGGTTGGGTACTTTGATCTGGGGAATAGGATTTGGTTTGTTTATCCTTATGACCCCAGCCAGAATCTATACCCACTGGATGCTGTTTATTCAATTTTGTATCATTCTCAATTTCCTTTATATCGTGTACATCTTTATTCTATCAGCCATTCGTCGTAAGCCTGGATCGGTTATTAATTTATTGGCGATCACCTTCTTCTTCGTTACCGTCATTCACGACACACTGTATTACAATCTCATTATTGGTGGAGACGATTGGGCCCCGTTGGGTCTGTTTATGTTCTTATTCGCTCAATCGCTTATCCTGCTGCGGTCTTTTTCTGCTTCTTTTGATAAAGTCGAATCCTTGTCTGAAGAATTAATGATCCTGAATCAAACCTTAGAAGCTAAAGTTCAAGCACGTACAAAAGCACTCGAGCAATCTAACGCTCATCTTGAGCTTGCCAATGAGGAACTAATTCGGCTACACCGCTCTCGTCAAAACTTGTTATCTAACATCTCGCATGACTTAAGGACTCCTCTTTCGGCTATTCAAGGCTACGCTAAAGCGATGATGGACGGAGTAATCAAGTCAGATGACAAGCAATACTCTTCTATGATTTACTCTAAAACTCTATATATGAATCGGATATTTGAGGATCTTCTTGACCTAGCTAAGTTGGAATCTGGATCTGTGAAATTGGAGGAAGAAAAGGTTGAAATTCAGGAATTTATTCGGGATCTATATCATAAGTACGAGTTTGATATGGTTGAAAACGAGTTGTATCCTGATTTTACAATCACAGGCACTAGCTTTCCCGCACACGTGGAATTAGATAAAACTCGGATGGAACAGGTATTTTCAAATTTTATCTTTAACGCCATTAAGTATACTCCGAAGGGAGGATCCATTAAGGTATCCTTAGATTATTCCGAGGCTGAGAACAATCGCATCAGAGTCTCCGTATCAGATAATGGAATTGGTATCAGCAGTGAAGCCCTTCCTTATGTCTTTGACCGCTATTATCGTGACCGGAGGGAATCAATGGATAGTATAAGTGGCCTTGGTCTTGGACTTGCCATAGCTAAGGAGATTGTAGAATACCATCATGGTGAGATTGGTGTCTGGAGTTCTCTCCATCAAGGCAGTATCTTCTATTTTGTGCTCCCAATTCTAGATCGTAAGGAGGATCAACATGGATAATCCCCTAGTCCTTGTAGTAGAAGATGATGATGAACTACGTGAATTAATTGGCTTATATTTAAGCAATTATGGTTATCGTGTTGTTCTAGCAACAGATGGCGAACAAGCCTTAAACCTTTTTTCAATAGAGACACCGGATATCGTTATCCTTGATGTGTTGTTACCCAAAATGAATGGATTAGATGTCTGCAAAAAGATACGCAGCTGCTCTTCTGTCCCCATTCTCTTTCTTAGCTCCAAAAGTGAATCCGAAGATATTGTGACCGGATTAGATGCTGGTGGGGACTCTTATCTTACTAAACCCTTTGATCCCAGTGTCTTGCTTGCTAAAGTTCGAGCCACTCTTCGCCGCCAAACTTACCATAAGAAAGATAGTGATATATTAAGATTTGGTGATCTGGAAATTGATCTTCAGAGTTATGGAGTTCGACGTAATAGTTTACCTATCACCCTTTCTGCAAAAGAGATGCAATTGCTTCTTCTCTTGGCTAAGAATCCAAATCAGGTATTTAGTGTAGATCAACTCTACTCCCAGATCTGGGGACCCAATGAATACGGAGACACTAGAACGGTCATGGTGCATATGAGTTACCTTAGGAAGAAGCTTGAGATTGATCCCTCGCACCCTCAATATATTATTACAGTGAGGGGCTTTGGATATAAGTTTCAGGCAGACTAGATGTACCTGTGGTAATAACCGGAGATTTTCCGTCTATTACATCATTTTCTTAAAAAATGGTCAAAATAGACGGATTTTTTTCCGTTAAATCGCCTTCAGCCACGTTTCGACCTTCTTTTTTAGACTATACCCGAAAAAAGCTCCGTTATTTCACTCATTTTATCCACTTTTCAAAAAATAACGGAAGATTCTCCTACTAACCTCCTCCCCCACACCGAGGAAAGCCGGAGCCGACCTCATCCACAATCTCCTATAAAAAAAAGGATAAACAGCACCCCAAGGCACCATCTATCCTTTTTCCTACTACCCCGCCGCCTGAATCATCTCAATGAACGGGAAGTTGTTATGAATAAAGTTCATCAACGTATCCGGTACTAATCCTACTCCTACTGTACCGATGAAGGCAATCAACACAATAACCGCAATCGCAGCTGGTATACGGATAGGCTCTTCCGTAGCGCCTGGTCGCATGTACATCTGTCTGATGATGCCGAAGTAGTAGTAGTAAGAAACCACACTTGTTGCCACCATGATACCCGCCAGCCAGTAGTTGCCCACCACCAGCGAGCTCATGAAGATGTAGAACTTCCCGAAGAATCCAGCTGAGATTGGAATTCCTGCAAGAGAGAGCAAGAACATCGTCATGGCAATAGCCAACCATGGTGAACGGTGATAAAGTCCGGCAAAGCTCACGAGATCCTCCGTTTCACGGTCACGTGTGACGATCATGATAATCGCGAAGGCTCCCATGTTCATGAGGAGGTAAGCGACTAGGTAGAATACCGTTTGTTCGAATATCAAAGACGTAATGGTCGCGAACGGGACTAGGATATAGCCCGCTTGCGCGATGGAAGAATAGGCCATCATCCGCTTGATATTCGTTTGGCGTAAGGCCAACGTATTTCCCACAATCATCGAAATCGCCGCGAGTACACCCACCACAAATGTAATTTCATCAATTAGCACAGACTTAGGTCCGAGTGCATTTTCGTAATCTACGACATTGCGGAACACGGTAATAACGACGCGAATGATTAAAGCGAATCCAGCTGCCTTCGAAACTACAGACAAGAAAGCTGTAACCGGAGTCGGTGCTCCTTGATACACGTCAGGTGCCCACATATGGTAAGGAACGGATGAGATCTTAAAGCTTAAACCAACCAACGTCAAGGCAAAAGCCAAGTATATAATAAATTGGTTTCCGGCTGCATAAGCCTCTCCTAAATATTCACCCATTAAGAAGATATTCGTTGTTCCCGTTAATCCATATAAGAAGCTGAAACCATACAAGGTCGTTGCGGAAGCAATAGATCCACTAACCACGTATTTGAAAGCTGACTCGTTTGTTTGCAAGTTGTTCTTTCTTGTTCCTACTAGAATGTAAGAAGAGATAGAGAGCAACTCAAGTCCTACAAACAATGTAATCAAGTCCGCGGAGGAGGACATGATCATCGCTCCAAGTAAACCTGTCAAAATCAGATAGTAGAACTCTCCGTGGTACTGAACCTCTTTTTTATTATCCAAGTAACTAGTGGACATTAAGAGTGTCAGAATCGTACCACCTAAGAATATGAGTTTAAAGATATTACCATAAGCGTCAACACGGTAGGAACCATCTAAGATCTCAACGACCCCAATCCCTACATTTTGGAATACAAACCAGCCAGCCAACACGCTTCCTGCTATTCCGAGCCATGCTAGATAACGGCGATCCATTTTCTTTGGAGCGAATAAATCGATCAGAGAAAGTAGCGTCGCCAAGATCAAGATGGTGAATTCGGGTGCCATGACCGACCAATCATATTGGGCTAAAGGACCCCATCTGCTTTCCATCGGCTCACCCTCCTATCTTCGGAACAATGTTTTGTAATGTGGCTTGCATCGGCTCGCTTAAGACCGCTGGATAAACACCGATTAACAAGATAAAACCTAATAGCAACACCATCGGAAGGACTTCCAACGGACGGGCATCCGTTAACCCCACCCAGCGCTCAGGCATTGGTCCATACGTCGTTCCAAGCACTGCACGCAAGAGATAGACAGCGGTCAGGATAATCCCTAACGTTCCGATAGCAGCTAGGATCGGCATCTCACCGAACAATCCCAAGAAAGCCATAAACTCACTGATAAATCCAGACATTCCCGGTAGTCCTGCCGAAGCCATGGCAGCAGCCAAGAACATACCTGCGATGAATGGCATAGATTTAGCCAATCCGCCTAAGTCTGCCAGTTCGGTAGTAGATGTACGCTCGAATATAATGCTCACAATAAAGAACAGCAGTGCCGCAACCATACCATGAGAAACCATTTGGAAGATCGCTCCTTGGAACCCAACCGTGTTCATCGAAGCAATCCCTAATAACACGATTCCCATGTGACTCAAGCTAGAGTAAGCCAGAACCAACTTGAGACTCTTTTGCACGAGGGCAAGCAGAGCACCATAGATAATGTTTATTACACCTAGAACAGCCAACACAGTAGCTAGATCAACCGCAACCTCTGGGAAGAATCCCACATTAAAACGAAGCAAACCGTAAGCACCAATTTTAATAAGAACACCAGAAGAAACTAAAACAGCTGGTGCTGGAGATTCTTGATAGGCCTTCACCATCCACGTATGAAGAGGAGCGATAGGCATCTTAATAGCAAAAGCGGTGAGCAATGCTAAGAACAATCCGTAGCGAAGGGTCGGATCAATATAGCCTGGCGCTTCGGAGACATTATATGGAGACATCGGATTCGTAAAGGCATCCGTAATTTCCGTAAAGCTCAATGTCCATACATTCATGAAGATCGCAACGAACACGATCAACATAATGGCCGAACCAACGCCGTTGTAAAGCAAGAACTTAAACGCCGCTTGCTCTCTCTCCATGTAACCCCAGATCCCCATAATGAAGAACATAGGAATTAACGTAAACTCGAAGAAAATGAAGAACAAAAACAAGTTTTGTGATGCGAATACGCCTATCATCCCAATCAGCATAATCAAGAACAGGATATAAAATTCCTTCCAGCGCTTCTTAATAAAGATTGCCCCTGCAACAGCAGCGAAGAATCCAATTAAGGCTGCTAGCATGACAAGCGGCATAGACAAGCCGTCTACCCCCATCTCATAAAAGATCGGGAATTCCACTTGATCCGCCGGGATCGAGAACCATTTGACCTGCTCATGGAATTGCAGCCCAGCTTGATTAAAACTAAACCCAGCATACATCACAAAGGATAAGACTAATGGCAGCGTAGCCCCTAGAATCCCAATTAACTTAATCGTTCCAGCTTGCGCACGAGGGATAAAGGCTAGCAAGATCAATCCAAGCAATGGAGAAAAGGTGATAAGTGATAGTAATATGGAATCCATCTAACCTAAATACCCCCTTACCAACGTCAAGCCAACAACGAGCAGTACGATTCCGAGGAAGGCAATTGCTCCATAGGTTTGAACTTGACCGTTCTGTACGCGGGCACCGGCATGTCCGAGCTCCTTGGTAAAAGCGCCGGCCAAGCGTACGAGACCATCCACAATGTAAACATCAACAGCTGTTAAGAAGTTTCCGATCACACGCAGTGGACGAACAAACACTAAATCATAAAGTTCATCAATGAAATACTTCCCATAAGAGATCTGATACAGCCATGGAAGTGGACCTGCAATCATATCACGAGAGATCGATTTCTTCGTATACATCAAGTAAGCCAATCCAATCCCTAGAAGGGATACCAGAGTTGCCACAATGGCGAGCCAACCCGGAGCATGGTGCGCTTCGCCCGCTCCAGCCATTCCTTCGGTTAACCAGTGACCTAGCACCGGATTACCAGGAGTATTAATCCAACCAGCGGCTACAGCTAGAACCGCTAAGAGAATCATCGGCACCGTCATCACTAGCGGAGACTCATGCGCATGAGAATTCTGCGCTTTCCCCGTGAATGTCACGAAGAATAAACGGAACATATAGAACGCGGTGAAGAATGCCGCTGTTAAAGCTATGACAAACAAACCATAGTGCCCTTCATTGTAGACAGCACCTAGAATTTCTTCCTTAGACCAGTAGCCTGCGAAAGGGAAGATCCCCGCGATCGCTAAACATCCGATCAAGAATACCGTTCCGGTTACTTTCATCTTGCTAAATAATCCGCCCATCTCAAAAATATCCTGCGTATGAACGGCATGAATCACACTACCCGCTGCCAAGAACAGCAATGCTTTAAAAAAGGCGTGTGTCATTAAGTGAAACGTACCCGCTACATAACCGGCAACAGATGCCATACCTAGAGCGAGCATCATGTAACCCAATTGGCTGACCGTAGAGTAGGCTAATACTCGCTTAATGTCACGCTGGGTTAAACCGATGGAAGCCGCGAAGATCGCCGTTATTCCTCCGATATAAGCAACAACCAAGCTTGCATCTGCCGAAGCCTGATAGAGCGGAAACATCGTCGCCACAAGGTAAACCCCTGCCGCAACCATCGTCGCCGCGTGAATTAACGCAGAAACAGGTGTTGGACCTTCCATCGCATCCGGCAACCAAGTGTGTAGTGGGAACTGACCGGATTTACCTACAGCCCCGATAAAGATCAGGATCCCAATCAAGGTAAGCTGCCAAGACTCCATGACCCCATTTTGAATGGCGGCAAATATTTCACCGAAGTTAAAGCTTCCTGTGTACCAGAAGATGAGAGCAATCCCGATAAAGAGACCCACATCCCCGATACGGGTAACGATAAAGGCCTTTTTCGCTGCCGCTCTCGCTTCTGGTTTGAAGAAGTAGAATCCAACGAGCAAGAAGGAACATACCCCTACCAATTCCCAGAAGATATAGACTTGCAACAAATTCGGGGAGATGACCAAACCAAGCATAGAAAATGTAAACAATGCCAAGTAGGAATAGAAAACAGGGAAACGCTCATCTCCGTGCATATACCCTTTGGAATAGATATGAACCAAGAGACTGACAAAGGTAACAATCACAAGCATCATCGCATTCAGTGGATTCACCACGAATCCCATATCGATGGCCTTGTCACCAAGGGTCAACCACTGGAACGTAAAATTATAATCCTCTGCTCCCGACGCAAAACGCTCAAAGAACGCTCCCAAGGAGACCACGAACGCAGCCAGTGTCGTTACAATCCCGACGTAGGCCGAACCTTCCTTCAACTGGCGGCCGAAAGCCAACAGGACGAGGAAGGACAGGAGGGGAAAGAGAGGAATCAGCCATGCGTTAGACATCATTTGATTTCACCCTCTATCTTTTTAATAAGTCCATTTCGTCAACATTCACCGTAGCGCGGTTGCGATACAAGGCAATCAAGATTGCCACTCCGACCGCCGCTCCCGCAGCCGCCAGCGTAATACTAAATAGGGAGAAGATTTGCCCTGTTAAGTTCGGCATCACACCGTACTTCGAGAAGGCGACTAGATTAATATTTACCGCATTTAACATCAATTCAATAGATAAGAGCACAACGACGGCATTGCGCTTCGTTAAGGCTCCAAATAAGCCGACACAGAACAAAATTAACGCTACTAAAAGGTAAGAAGCTAAAGGTACACTCATTCGTCTCCAGTCTCCCTTTTCGCCAGAATAATGGACCCTACTAGCGCTACAAGAAGCAAGACCGATACCGTTTCGAAAGGAATAACGTACTGAGAAAACATCAGAATCCCAATTTCCTTCACGTTATTGGTAGTAGAGTAGTTTGCAACCTCACCTGGGATGTTCATGGATTGAATTCCCGCAAACATTAAGGCAAAAAATCCAGCTACGACGAGGAAAACAAAAAACTTAAATCCTCTACGTTTTTCTGTTTCCTGTTCGTTATGTTTCGTAAGCATGATCCCAAACAACATAAGTACCGAAATTGCCCCAGAGTAAACCAAGATCTGAGTTACGGCAACGAACTCTGCTTCAAGCAGGATATAGAGCCCTGCAATACTTAAAAAGGTAAAAGCCAAGGCCACAACCTGATGCACCACGCGGGTAAAGCTGATCATGAACACGGCTCCACCAATCGTCAAAAGGGATAAGATAAAGAAAGCTATAAATTCTCCGCTCATACTTAAGTCCCCTGATCCTTTCTGACATTGGTATCGTTTCCGTGAAGCCACTGTAGATCTTTAAACAACTCATCACGGCTAAATGTAGCCAATTCGAAGTTATTTGTCATGACAATGGCTTCTGTAGGACATACCTCTGTACATAAATCACACAGAATACAGATTTCAAAGTTAATATCGTACGTATCGATGACTTTCCCCTTTTTATTCGGGTCGGTCGAAGCCTTACCTGTTAACTGGATGCAGTTCGTTGGACAGATCCGTGCACACTGGTTACAGACGATGCACTTCTCCGGATCAAAGTGCTGAATCCCGCGAAATCGGTCAGGCATGATTACAGGCTCATCGGGATAACGAGAGGTTACCTTTTTCTGAGTTAACTGCTTAAGCGTATAGGTCAACCCTTTGGCGAAACCTAGCATGTTTTCACCCCTTCACTAGGAAGTTTCTTTTAACGTAAAAATTCTTTCATCAAGGCGGTCAAGAAGATGTTCAACAGCGCTAAAGGCAAGAGAACCTTCCATCCAAACTGCATCAATTGATCCACTCTTAAACGAGGCATCGTTGCACGCAGCCAGAACAAGAAGAACACAACCGCACTAAACTTCAAGATAAACCAGACAATTCCAGGGATAAATCCTAAGAATTCAAATGGAGGCAACCAACCTCCTAAGAAAACAACAGTCGTTAAGCTTGCCATTCCGAATACATAAACATACTCTGCGAGCATGAAGAAGGCATAACGGAACCCAGAGTACTCGGTCATATAACCGGATACCAACTCAGACTCCGCTTCCGACAAGTCGAAAGGAGTTCTGTTCAATTCCGCTAAGGACGCGATGATGAAAATCACGAATCCAAGGAACTGTGGAATGATAAACCACATGTTCATTTCTGCTTGCTTATTGACGATATCAATTAAATTTAAGCTTCCTGTCCATAAAATAACGCCCACAAGAGACATAATTAATGGAATCTCATAACTGATCATCTGTGCGGCAGAACGCATACTCCCCATTAGAGAGTACTTATTGTTCGACGCCCATCCCCCTGTGATAACACCAAGGGTTGTAATACCCGCTATCGCAATGTAGTAAAGCAATCCAATCCCTAGATCTGCAAAGTGCAGGGTTTCGGTAAATGGAATGACGGCAAGCACAGCAAAAGCTGGTACGAACGCAATAAGCGGTGCTAAGAGAAACAGTGGACGGTCAGCTAGCTTCGGTATGATATCTTCTTTCAGTAAAAGCTTCAGAACGTCAGCGACCGTTTGCAAGAGTCCAAGGGGACCTACACGGTTCGGACCGATCCGCAACTGAATCCAACCAATGACTTTTCGCTCAAAATAGATGGCATAGGTTACAAACCCCAGTACAATCCCTAATAAAGCTACAGCAGAAAGGACGAAAATCGATCCATTGATCCAACTTAAGGGCTGTTGCAAAAACTCAGTCATTAGGCGTCAACCTCCCCAAGTACAATATCAATGCTACCGAGGATGGCAATCATGTTCGCCATATTCTCACCAACCAGGATTTCGGGAAGGATTGAAAGATTGACAAACGATGGGCGACGGAATTTCAAGCGGTAAGGCTTATCTTTTCCTTCGCTGTAGATATACGTTCCAATTTCTCCGCGTGGCGCTTCAATACGTGTAAAGCACTCCCCTGCTGGAGGACGAATCACTCTCGGCACCTTGGCCATAATCTCGCCTTCACTCGGGATCTGAGCGACCGCTTGCTCCACGATCCGAATCGATTGTTTCATCTCTTCCATACGCAGAACGTAACGGGCATAGCAATCCCCTTCCGTCACGGTAGGTACATCAAATTCAAAGCGATCATAGATCGAATACGGCTCATCGCGTCTTAGATCCCATTTTACCCCTGTGCATCTAAGGTTTACACCACTAAGGCCATAATTGATCGCTTGCTCTGCTGTGTATTGCCCAACCCCACGGACACGCTGAAGGAAGATTTCGTTGCCGGATACCAACTGATGATAGCCTTCTAATTCCTTCTTGAAGTAAGGGACAAAATCTCTTACTTTCTCAATCCAGCCTGGAGGAGCATCCCACTTCATTCCTCCTACACGCATGTAGTTGTAGGTTAGACGGGCTCCACAGAGCTCATTGAACATGCCAAGAATTGCTTCTCGATCACGGAAAGCATACAAGAATGGGCTCATCGCTCCAATATCTAATAGATACGTTCCGAACCAAACCAAGTGGCTGGCAATACGCTGCAGTTCCATCACGATAATTCGCATGTATTCTGCACGCTCAGGAATCTCTAATCCCATGGCCGTCTCGACACAATGAACGAGATTATAGTTATTCGTCATGGCCGCTAGATAGTCCATACGATCCGTATAAGGGATAATTTGTGTATAGTTTAAGTCTTCAGCCAGCTTTTCCGTTCCACGGTGAAGATAGCCAACAACCGGGTCAACATGTTTAATCGTTTCCCCGTCCAACGTAACGACCAATCGCAATACCCCGTGCGTACTGGGATGCTGAGGTCCTACGTTTAGCGTCAATTCTTCTGTTTTCAAGGTCATGACGATTACACCTCCTCGTCATATTGCTCATAGTCTTTGCGAAGAGGATGCCCGACCCAATCATCTGTTAGCATGATCCGGCGCATATCCGGATGACCTTCGTAGACGATGCCTAGTAGATCGTAGCTTTCACGCTCATGCCAGTTGGCACCTGCCCACAGGTTTGCTATGGAAGCTATTGTGGTATCCTCTCTGTCTTTTGTTTTCACCCGAACGGCAAGGGAATGCTTATTCGGATAAGAATAGAGATAAGTCACGGACTCCATATGAGTCTTATAATCAACACCTAATAAATTCGAAACATAATCAAACGATAATTCCGAATGATTCTTTAGAAGGGTAGCGGTTTCTAACCACTTTTCTCGTTTTACCACAATCGTCGGCATATGCTTGCTGTTTTCCTTGATGTAGGATTCCTCCACCACATCGGATCCTAGCTCTTGCGTAATGACCTTCACGATTTTGTCTAGCACAGGCTGCTTCGGAGAGGGCTCCTTCGGCGCAGCTGGCTCTTCTGCCTTTTCTGCTCCTGCTGCCTTCGATTTCGCGGCTGCCGCGGCGGCTGCTTTTGCTTTCGCTGCTGCAATCGCTTTCGCCTTCTCATCATCTCCGGCTGGCGCTGCTCCACCTTCCTTAGCTTTTACTGCAGCAGCTGCTTTCGCCTTCGCTGCGGCAATCGCGGCAGCCTTGGCCGCCTTCTTCTCTTCTTCCGTCATCTCGCTAAGCGGCTTATCCGGAACAGCTGGTGCTGCAGCAGCATCCCCTTGCAGTTTGGCTTGGGCCTTCGCCTTCGCCGCCGCAATGGCAGCTGCTTTCGCCGCTTTCTTTTCTTCATCCGTCATCTCACTAAACGGCTTCTCTGCCGCAGGAGCTGCCGGTGCTGGTTCCTCGTCCTTTAGCTTTGCCGCCGCTTTTGCCTTGGCTTCCGCAATCGCTTTTGCTTTCGCCGCTTTTTTCNGCCTTCGCCGCCGCAATGGCAGCTGCTTTCGCCGCTTTCTTTTCTTCATCCGTCATCTCACTAAACGGCTTCTCTGCCGCAGGAGCTGCCGGTGCTGGTTCCTCGTCCTTTAGCTTTGCCGCCGCTTTTGCCTTGGCTTCCGCAATCGCTTTTGCTTTCGCCGCTTTTTTCTCTTCATCCGTCATCTCACTAAACGGCTTCTCTGCCGTTGGAGCTGCCGGTGCTGGTTCCTCGCCCTTTAGCTTTGCTGCCGCTTTTGCCTTCGCTTCCGCAATCGCCTTCGCTTTTGCTTCTTTTTTCTCTTCGTCCGTCATCTCGCTGAAAGGCTTCTCAGCTGCTGGAGCTGCCGGTGCTGGTTCCTCGCCCTTTAGCTTCGCCGCAGCCTTCGCCTTCGCTTCCGCAATCGCCTTGGCTTTTGCTTCTTTCTTCTCTTCTTCTGTCATCTCACTGAAAGGCTTCTCAGCTGGAGCAGAAGCTTGTTCATTTGCTTTAGCCTCGACTTGTGCTTGCTGTTCCCTAATCTTTCGAAGAGCTTCTTCTTTCGCTTTGGCGGCGGCTGCCTTTTTATCTTCAGGTGTACTCATCGACTGGTCACCTTCCTCCCAGTCTTCGCTTCCCAGCGAATCTTCTCTTGGAGCTTATTCACCCCATAGATAAGAGCAGCTGGATTCGGAGGACAGCCAGGAATGTACACATCTACCGGTACAATCTGATCGACCCCTTTTACGACAGAGTAAGAGTTCACATACGGTCCACCCGCCGTCGCACAGACACCCATGGCGATCACGTACTTTGGTTCTGGCATTTGATCATATAGGCGTCGCAACGCAGGTGCCATCTTTTTCGTTACGGTTCCTGCTACGATCATCAAATCTGAATGACGAGGTGAGGCACGGAAAATAACCCCAAAACGGTCGAAGTCATAGTGGGCACCGCCAGTTGCCATCATTTCGATTGCACAGCAGGCCAGACCAAAACCGAGGGGCCATAATGAATTACTCCGAGACCACGCCTTCACTTGCTCTAGGGAAGTCACGAATACGTTACGATCCAGCTCTTGCTGTTCCTCCGGGGTGATGCCTTCTAAATTTAGTTCCATTCTAACACCTTCTTTTTCCAGGCATAGATTAAACCGATAAGCAATAGCACAACAAAGATAAGCATCTCAACTAGGGCAAAAAGTCCTAAGTGCTCATATGCTACCGCCCAAGGATATAAAAAGATCGTTTCAACATCAAATACTACGAATAAAAGAGCATACATATAGTATTTTACATTGAACTGTACCCAACTGCCTCCAATGGGATCTATCCCGCTCTCATACGTGGTCCGCTTGGCATCATGCGGGTTATGTGGACGCAAAAAACGCCCCGCAGTCAACGCTCCAACCGGAAGGGCTAACCCCAGGAATAAAAATATGGCGACAATCAGGTAATTATTGGAGTACAATTCAGCCATGTTGCTTTTCCCTCCATTACCTCAAAAAAATGTTAATACCATCACATTCCATAGAACAGTATAGCAAATAGTTCCCTGCTCTGTCTAACATGACTGCTCTACCTAATAAATCTTTTTTTTCCTAACTTCTCCTTTCTTCGCTAATGTATACTTTTTTCTTGCTATCTTTGTTATATTATCAAAAAAGGAGGCGATTGTTTGTGATTAAAGTCATATTCGTTTGTCTAGGAAATATCTGTCGTTCTCCATTAGGAGAGGGAGTCTTTCGGGAGCTAGTTAAAGAAAGAGGACTTGAACAACAGTTTCAGATTGATTCCGCAGGAACCGCTGCTTATCACGTGGGAAAACTTCCTGATCCCGGATCCAGACGAGTCGCGTTAAAGCACGGCTTCTCCATTGAAGATCAACGAGCGAGACAATTTAGATCTGGGGATTTGATCGAATGGGATTATATTATCGCTATGGACAGCTCCAACCGCCGTAATATTGAGAAACTGGGCTCAACCAGTGGAGAACTCGTTCTCATGAGAGATTTTGATCCTGAAATAAAAGGAAGCGACGTTCCTGATCCTTGGAGTTTAGGAGATGAAGCTTTCTTAGAAACCTACCGTATTATTCGTAGATCTTGTGAAGCGTTGCTAGATTATCTTGTGGAGAAGCATGAACTAACCAGGTAGACCTTAGTGGGTGCAAGAACTAAAGAACCACTGTTCGTTGGGGAGACGCACAACGGACATACAGTGCCTTATTTCTACTAAAAACACTGGTTGATCGCTTCTCTCGGACATGGGATACCTTATTCTCCAAAAAACGGCCAATCCAAGCCAGAATGTAGTAACATAACGCATCTCATGTCCGCTCCACCCGCCATTCAAGCGATTTCCACCCTAATAACGCACCTGATGTCCGCAAGACCATTAGCTGCTCACTACATGCACATCGGACATACAGTGCCTTATTTCTACTAAAAA